>CAMGSK010000037.1 GCA_946061795.1 uncultured Elusimicrobium sp. | reverse complement strand
ATTCAGGCCGGGAGGCGCGCCCGGCTGGCCGCTGCAGCGGGGGCATATTTCGGTATTGGGGCCGGAGCTTTCGTCCATGCCGTTGGGGCACGTGCAAAACATTTTGGTTTTGCTGGCCAGCTGTACGTGTATTTCAAGTCCGATAACGGGTTCAAATTGTGTGTTCACTTGGTTTGTTCTCCTAAATTATTATAATATCATATATGTTTTCTATTTTTAACACCCCCTCTTACAAAACCGGCGCGGCTTTGGCCGTGAGCGCAACGGCGTTTTGGAAAATAGTTTCCTTCGCCAACAGCGTATTTATCGCGGCGTACTTTGGCGCGCAGGCCCGGACGGACGTTTATTTTTATCTTATCATGCTCATCGGCTTCGGCGTGACGTTTACGCAAAAGCTTAACAATGCCGTCCTGATCCCGGAAGCCATGTTTTTGGAACAGGAAGACCCGGTGCAAAGCCGCCGGTTTCTGACCCTCTGCTTCTATATATATCTGTTGGCCGCGCTGTGTTTGTGCGTATGGGGACTGGCGCTGCCCGTACAAACGGCCGAACTGTTTTCCCGTTTCAGTCCGGCGGTGTTGGGAAGCGAAAAGGCCCTGGTTTGCGCGGCGTTTTTCCTTTTCGCCACGAATTTGCTGACTTACTATTTAACCGCCGTGGCGGAAATGCATAAATTTTTCGGCGCGGCCTGGCTGACCCCGCTCAATGCGCTGTGCCCCTTTTTGGCGCTGCTCTGCTTCGGGAAACGACTGGGAATCATCAGCATGGTCTATGGTTTTTTGGCGGCAAACGCGATTCAAATTTTCGTCTTGATGTGGCTGTTGCGCGTGAAACTTCATTGGGATTTTGCACCAAGGCCCTGCCCCATTCATCCGCGTGCGCGCAAAAACATGCTCACGGGGCAAACGCTGGCGGTGGTGGACATGATAAACAGCCTGCTGCCTTTGTACTTAATCAGCGGTATGGGGGCGGGCATGGTCAGCGCGCTGAACTACTGCCGGCAGATTACCGACTCCACGACGGAGGTGATTACCAACCGCGTGGCCAATGTATCCAAAATTGAATTGACGGAAAACGCCGCGGCGGGACAAACCAACGTATTCAACAAAAATTATCTGTCCACCAATCATTTGCTCTTGTTCGTCCTGATGCCGCTGGCGGTGTTCACGGCCTATTTTGCGCAAGACGTAGTGGCAATTTTCTTTGAACGGGGACGCTTTACCCCGCAGGCCGCGGCGGATACGGCGGCGTTTTTGCGGCCCATGGTGTTCATGTTCGTCTTAATGGTGCCGGCGTATTTGCAAAACAACGCCGTCGCCGCGTGGCTGAAAGTCAAAGAAAGTTTCCCTTATGCTTTGACGTCTTCGCTGGCGTTTACGCTGGCGGCGTGGCTGCTTATTCCCCGGCTGGGAGCTTTCAGCTACCCTTATATTTTGCTGGGAGGATTGATTTTCGGATTTGTACTTAATTACTTTTTGTTCCGCAAATATTTTCCTTTCGTCAATTACTTCCGCTCTTTTTGGGAACTGTTCCGCCTGCTGGCCATCAACGTCATTTCGTTGGTGCCTGCGGCGGCGGTGCGGATATTTTTGGGAGAAGACAATCCGTTCCTTAACGTATTGTTCAGCGGTTCGGTGTACATGACGGCGCTGCTCGTCATTTCCTACAAAAGCCGCGACTTGCAATTGTTTCTGAATACGACGGAAATCTCACGCGTGGTAAAAAAATTATTTTAGCCGAAGGGGCATTTCCTTTTGGACCGCGGAAAAAACTTTTTCCGGCGTCAGGGCGGCCATATTAAGGCAGACTGTATGCCCGAGCGGACAATCCGTATGCCAGCGGGGGCCGAAAAACCACATGCAGCTGGCGCAAGGGCCTTCCTTTAAATTAATGTTTTTGGAAAGGCCGAAAAATCCCTTATCCGTCGGACCAAACAAAACGACGCAGCGGCAGCGCAAAAAACGCGACAGCTGCACCAGTCCGCTCTCCCCGTCTATATGCAGGAGCGAGCCGTCCAAGAGGGCGGGTAAATCTTCCACATTTGTTTTCCCCACCAGGCTGATATCGGCAAAGTCAAAAACGGAGCTGTTTTTTCCGCCCAGTTGCACGACCTTTACGTCCGGGTACGCCGCTTTAAACAAACGGACGAATTCCCGCCAATTTTCCTTCGGCCAGCACTTCAGCGGCCTTTTTCCGCCAAGAGCAAACGTAGCGTCTATGCCGTCATGCAAGGTAATGTATTTTTTATCCCGCAAACCGAACTTTTCCAGACGGAGTGGGTCCGTCAACGCGGCAGGCAAGGGGGGCGCGGCCAGCGGGTCAAAATCCGTCCCGCTCAGATAAGACAAAAGCGCGGCACGAGGCAATTTTTGCTCCACAGCAAAACGGCCCAGCAGGTCTTCCATTAAATAATTGTCCGAAAGGAAAAAGGCAAATTCTTTTTGCCGTTTAGCCATCTTATCCAACAGCGGCAAAAAATCCGGCGCGATTTCTTCCACGCGTTTGCGGTTTACATAAGCGGTTTTAAAAGACTGGCAGGTTTCAAATGCCAGGTCATATTTATACCACAACGGCTGCCCCGGAGGAAGAAAAATATTTTTTTCATTTTGCTCAAACAAGGCTGAAGCGGCGCGGGGAGAATCGGTGTGATAATAAAACACGGCTTGCGGAAGCTTCTCCCGCAAAGCCAGCACCGCCAAACGCACCGCGGCGCAGTCCCCAAGTCCTCCGCGCAAGTTCCAAAACACATGCAGACGGCCGTCTTTAGGCGGCCCTTTGCTCAGCCAAGACAAAATCCGCCGCCGCCACTCCCACCAAATCCGGTTGCGCGCGCTCCGGTAAGCCAACGCCCACCGGACGATGCGGCAGTCCCGCCCGTACATACGGGCGGAAGACTCTTTTTTCCGCAAAGCCAGCCGCAACGGATTGTCTTGGAAATTCATAAATTTATTCCGCCTCAAAATACGCGGCAAACACTTCAAACGGCCGGCGCTCGCGCATGCGGGCCGCTTCCACGGCCAATCCGACGCGCTTGCCCCAATCCACCATCAGTTCGTCCAACGCCGCGAACAAAGCATCTTCATCGCCGGGCTTGACCGCCTTCCCATTTACGCCGTCCGCAATCAGTTTTTCGGCCGCGCCGACGGCCGTCGCCGCGACGGGCAGTTTGCAGGCCATGGCGTCCAAAAGGGTGTCCTCTTCCTGGGCTTCCCGGGACGGCTGAACGTAAATGTCAGCGCGGCGCATCAACGAGGCGCAATCGGCCGCCGCGGGCACCAATTCCACACTGGCAGAGAGTCCGCTTTTTTCAATAAATTTTTTCAGCGAGGTCTTGGCCGTCCCGTCCCCGGAAATCGTCAAATGCCACGTTGCGTGCAGAGGGGCCAGCCGCGCCCACGCTTTAAGAAGCACGTCAAATCCGCCGCTTTTGGTCAATTTTCCAATGCTTAAAATGTTGTTTTCTTTCTTAAAACAAGCCGGTTTTTCCCCGTATCCGTGCTCCATCCATACGGCGGGATTCTGCACGCGTACGGCGTTGGAGCCGTACAGTTTTTTGTCCAATGCACCGGAACCGTTCCCGACCAACACCACTTTTTGCGCTTTTTTCAGAAGGGTCTTTTTATTTTTGACCGCTTTTTCTTCTTTAAATCCTTCCGGCTCGCAATATACGTAGGACAGACCGGCCGCCTGCGCCGCTTCGCATGCGGGCAGACACGCCACGGAAACAACACGTCCGACGTGTTCTTTTTGCAGCAACGCGCTCAGACTTTTGGTCTTGCACGCAGGAGATATTTCCAAAGTTTTTAATCCGGCGTTCCCCGGGATTTTGCCCTTATACCCGCCCAGAAGAACGTCCTGCCCGTTGTCGGCCAGCGCCTTGGCCAAAGCAACCGCCAAACGCAAACCGGAAAAGGCTTTGTGGTTTCCTGCAAATACCATCGTTTTCATACTTTCTACCCTCTTTTTGGCCCTGCCGAGCCAAAACCTGTTTTTTTAAATTGTACATAAAATGCCGCACGCGCTACATCCGCAACCGCCCGGGGTGTCCTGTAAAGTATGCAAAAAGCTCTTATTTTTATATTACGGCCCAGTTTTTGCCATAACTATGCTACGGCCTTATTAAGCACAGTACAACTTGGTATGTAGAGGCGTTTAACTTTTCACTCTGCAACAGATATCAAAAAAATAGGTGGAGAAAAGGGAAAGTGCTATAATAATAAAAAATTAGTAAAGGGGAAAGTATGGCGGTAGCTAATTTGAGCAAGCTAGAAGAAATCAAAGATCTTCGCACCGTATGGCCTCATGAAGCTCTGGATTTTACTCGTTGGCTGAATCAAGACGATAATATAGAGTTGCTTTCCGATGCTATTGGCTTAGATGGCATCGTAGTAGAAGAAAGAGAAGCCCCTGTTGGAGATTTCAAAGTAGATATTTTAGCTTCCGAAAGCGGAACTTCCCGAAAAATTATCATAGAAAACCAACTGGAAGATACTAACCACGACCACTTAGGAAAGCTCATTACCTATACTGCAGGTAAATCGGCAGAAGTTATCATTTGGGTTGTGAAACACGCGCGTGAAGAGCATCGAGCGGCCATCGAGTGGTTAAATAACCACACAGACGAAAATATAGGCTTCTTTCTATGTGAAATCAAACTGTACCGCATAGGAAATTCTGCTCCTGCTGTCAAATTTGAGGTAATAGAAACACCAAACGACTGGACAAAAGAATTCAAGAAAAGCGAAATTATCAACGAAACCCAGCAACGACGATATGATTTTTGGGTCTCCTTTCAGGAACATGCCTTTCAAAATCCTCAGTTTGCCCAAGAATTTAGCAAAAGGAAGCCTTCTTATGACCATTGGCTTGGTTTTTCCATAGGATCTTCTGCTTGTCATCTGAATATTGTGCAGATATCAAAAAGAAATGAATTGGAAGTGGAACTATTCATCAATAAGGATAAAGAAATATTCCGCTCATTATTTGAACATAAGCAGAAAATAGAGGAAGAAACAGGCTTACGCTTTAGATGGGAAGAGAGGCCGAATCGTAAGTCTAGTAGCATTATTATTTCAAAAAAATCCAACTTTGGTAAAAGGGAAGATTGGCCCGTTCTGTTTGATTGGCTAATAGATATTATGTTAAAAATGAAAGCGGCTTTTACCAAATACTTATCATAACACAAACTAACAGATTGTTCATGAAAAACCCTTCCTGCTGCCGCAGGAAGGGTTATATGATATCAAATGGTTGCGGGGACTGGATTTGAACCAGTGATCTCAAGGTTATGGGCCTTGCGAGATACCAGGCTTCTCTACCCCGCACTTTATTATAGCAGTTTTTTCCAAGCCCTTGCAAACGTTTTACAAGAACTTGCAGCCTAAATATATCAAACGTTTTCTTCTCAAAAAAACGGACGCGAAACAAAAATGTTCCGCGTCCGTTCCCATTGGTTTGGTTCTTTATTTATACATCGGGTAAAAGTACAATCCCATAAAAACCGGATTATCGTAAAATCCTTTCACCTCTTTACGCATGGCCCACATGCCCGTGGGATGCACGGTGTATATTTGCATGGCGTCATCATAAGCGATCTGCTGCAACTCCCTGTAAAGCGCCGCACGGCGGGCGGGGTGAGTTTCCGCCACCGCTTTGCGCACCAAAGCGGAAGCTTTCGGATTGTTATATCCCTGTGCTTGGGCGTAGCGGCCGTCGCGGTGCATGAAGGCAAAGTAAAAATTATGCGGGTCGGCATAGTCGGCCACCCAGCCGCGCACCCACAGCGGCATCTGGCGCAGGGCCGTTTTTTCCAAAAAGGAAGACCACATCACGCCGCGTACGTCTATATGAAACTTGGGATTTAACGATTCCACGTTGCGCTTGAGCATTTCCGCCGCCTGCTGGCGGGCGGTGCTGCCCGTATTGTAGGTAATCGTAAAGGTAAATCCTTTCTCCCACACTTGGCCGCCCCAGGCTTTTCGGAAATATTCTTCCGCCTTTTTTAAATCAAAATTATAATGCGGCGTCTTGGCGTCATAAAACACCAAACCTTCCGGAGCGGGGCCGTAAGCGCGCGTAGCGCGTCCGTCCAAAGACTGGCTCAAAAACGCGTCGTAATCGAACGCGTATAAAAACGCCTTGCGCAAATCTTTGTCTTCAAAAAAGTCAGGCGGGATTCCCTTTCCATCCAGTTTGCCGGAGCCCACGTCCGGGTTTCCTTTAGCATTGATGTTCAGCGTAAAAAACAATACCGGGTCGGTGCGCAGACGGGGCAAATTGTCATAAACGGCGATGTCTTTTTTGCCCCGGAGCTGTTCGGCAAACTGTACCGGAATTTCCGTAATATCGGCTTCTCCGCCTTCCAGCATCAGACGTTGGGTGCTGGGCTCGCTGACCGTCATCATATGAATCGTTTTAATGCGCGGGGCTCCTTCAAAATACGCTTCGTTAGCGGCCAAGTGCAAACGGCGGCCCGAAATATCCCACCGCACCAGCTTAAACGGACCGGAGCCGTTCATATGATTAAACAGGTAGGAATCTTCTTTTTCAAAATTGTTGTATTTTTCCCACGTTTCTTTGCTTCCGTCCCAACCTCCGTTGGCAGCCACCCACGCTTGCGGCACGATATATCCCCACCGCGCCACAACAGCCAAGAACGGAGCAAAAGGTTTTTTCAGACGCACAACCACATTGTCCCCTTCCACGCGCACAGCCTGCGCGGCTTGGTCAAAATCCACAATGATTTTTCCGTTTTCATCCCGCGTGGAAGTAATGCCCAACACCGGCTCCAACAACAAAGAAGAGGGGCCTCCCGCCACATCAGACAGCATAAAACGCAGTAAAGAATACCGTACGTCTTCGGGAGTCAATTCCGTCCCGTCATGAAATTTAATGCCTTTGCGAATAGGGAAAGTATAAGTCAAGCCGTCTTTGGAAATCAGTCCGTTTTCTTCCGTCGGCACTTTTTCCGACACGGAAGGCAAAAACTCCGTCATAGAACTGCCGTTGAATTTCAGCAGCGTGTCATACACGTTCATCATCATACCCTGCGTGACGCCGTCATAAGAAAACACGGGGTCAAGAGACTGCATCTCACCGGTATGCGCCACCACCAGCGTATCCGGCATTAAGCGCGGGCCGCAGCCCGCCGCCAATACGGCAAAAAACACCAACCCTGTCCATATTTTTTTCATTTTTTCCTCACTAAATAGGCCGCGCCGCGTTTATTTTTCAGCCACGCGCGCGCAAATTCGGCCGCGTCGTAAAAACGGATGACGTCTTCCGTCCGTTCGGCGGCGGGATCGGCCACGCGGACTTTGCCGTTTTCCCACCCGCACAACAAAACCAAATGCCCCGGCGTATGGGGAACGGCCGCTCCGGCCAGCTCGCCCCGTCCGTATCCGACGCTGGCAACCACCAGGCTCTGCGGAGTTAAAAATTCTTCCAGCTGCTCCAACTTTTGAAAGCGGGTCACAAACGCCTCACAACCGCGCGCGCAGGCGTAGGACGTATTCAGCATCCAATTGCCGTAAATGCGCGCCCTGTCGTCATAAACGGCGGCGGCGGTTTCCAATGGGTCCGCCTTTATCCCTAACGCATTGAGCGCCATACACAAAGAAGACGGACTGCACAAACGCTTTCTATCCTCTTCCGGCACGTCCAGCCTCATTTGGGAAACGGGGAAGACGGGAATCGTTCTCGTCCCTGCGGGCAAAACCGCCGCGTCCGGCGCATACGAGGCCGCCGCGTCCGTCAAACAAACAAAAACATCCGGCACGTCCGCTTGTTCTCCCACCGTCAGCCGGAAGCGGTAGGCTTGCGCCGGAGCGTTGAGCTTTAAAAGGTCCGCGCAAACGCGCGCATATTCGTCCTCTTGCGAGTCAAAGCTGTGGTTGACTTTTTCGGACAAACAACCCAGTTTATAAAATTTGCTCCATGCGCCGTTTGTGCAAATTTGGGCTTCGGCCAAAAGCCAGCCCCCTGTGTGGGCCGGACGCCTGGAGGAAAGCACCAAAGACGAAAATGAAACGGGAGTTTCAAACACTGGGGAAAGCGTCGTATGCGCTTCGCCGTCGCCGCTGAATTCATAGCCGCGGCGGGGACGGTGAAAAAAAGTAAGATACGGACAGGCCGGTGTCTCAACGCTCGTCATAATTAGTATCGGGGCACCCGGGCTCGAACCGGGAACCTTCCGCTCCCAAAGCGGACGCCCTACCATTGGGCCATGCCCCGTATAAACACATTGTAGCAATTTTCCTCTTGCCGCGCGCCCGGTTGTGACGCACAAGAAAGCAATTTGTTATAATAAAAATAGATTTAGCGCCTATAGCTCAATTGGTTAGAGCAGCCGACTCATAATCGGCGGGTTTCAGGTTCAAGTCCTGATGGGCGCATTTTTTGCGCCCAAGCGGGCAAACTGCTTTGCCCGCGGCAGGGCTTGAAAGGCACAGCGATGTTTTGGTTTGAGCACAGCGAAAGGCCAAAACCGCGAGCCCGGACTGCAGGAGAATTCCGTCAGGAATTCTACCGGAAGGCAAGTCCGGATTGCGCATTTTTTGCGCCTAAGCGGGCGGAAGCTTCTCCGCGGCCCCTTGCGCCGGCGCGGACCAAATGCTATAATATGTATGTTAATCCGGGATGGTGTAATGGTAACACGGATGCCTCTGGAGCATTAATTCTAGGTTCGAGTCCTAGTCCCGGAACTTTTAAATTTATTGTTTAGACAAACCGTTGCCTTTCCAGAAGGCGGCGGTTTTTTTATGAGGTTTCTATGGAAAACACAGCCAAAACGGCCGAAAAACACAACAACGCGCTGGATGAAATCATCGCCCAACGCTACGCCGAGGCCGAAGAGCTCAAAGCCGCCGGCATCAATCCTTATCCCAACCGCTGTGAGAAAAAACAAACCTGCGCCGAAGCCAAAGAAACGGCCGAAGGCTCGGAAGTGGCCGTCGCCGGACGCTTGGTGCAATTGCGGATGATGGGCAAGGCCGCGTTTGCGCACTTGCGCGATTTTTCGGGCAAAATCCAACTCTATGTCGCCAAAGACATGCTGGGGGACGAAGCCTACGCTTTCTTCAAAAAGCACGTCGCCGTGGGGGACTTCGTATCCGTTTCCGGCCATATGTTCGTCACCAAAACGGGCGAAAAAACCGTCAAAGCGACCAAACTGGATTTGATTTCCAAAGCCATCCGCCCCATGCCCGAAAAATTCCACGGCCTGCAGGACACCGAGGTCCGCTTCCGCAAACGCCATTTGGATTTAATCGCCAATGAAGCGGTGAAAGATATTTTTGTCAAACGCGCCAAAATCATTTCCTCTATCCGCCGCACGCTGGACGAAAAGAATTATCTGGAAGTGGAAACCCCCATATTAACGCCCGATTCCGGCGGCGCGGTGGCACGCCCGTTCCAGACCTATCACAATGCGCTGAAAATGCCGCTGCGCCTGCGCATTGCGCTGGAGCTGTACCACAAACGCCTCATTGTGGGCGGATTTGACCGTATTTATGAAATCGGCCACATGTTCCGCAACGAAGGCATTGACACCACCCACAACCCCGAATTTACCATGATGGAACTGTATCAGGCGTACGGGGACGTCAACACCATGGCGGACCTATTTGAAGAAATCGTGGGCAACGCGGCCAAAGCCGCCGGAGTGGAAAAAGTGATGTTCCACGGCCGGGAAATCAATTTAGTGCCGCCGTTCAAACGCCTTTACATTCCCGAAGCGTGGAAAGAAAAATTCGGCCAAGACATTCACGAAGTGCTCGACGGCCGCCAATTCAAACGCGAACCGCTGGCCAAGCTGGCCAAAGAGCAGGGCATTTCTTTCTCCGCCGACGACCCGGACAGCAAACTGTTTGACGAACTGTTTGAAACCAAACTGCTCACCGGCTACAACTGCCCCGTCATCGCGCTGGATTACCCCACCGCCGTCAGCCCGTTCAGCAAAACCAAACCGGGAGACCCGGAACTGGTGGAACGCTTTGAAGCGTTTGTCTGCGGCAGCGAGTTGGGCAACGCTTATACGGAGCTCAACGACCCCGCCGACCAGCTGCAGCGCCTCAAAGACCAAGCCGTCGCCAAAGCAAAAGCCAAAGGCGAAGACGCGGAAAACGCCGATATTTTGGACGGCGATTATATTGAAGCGTTGGAATCGGGCATGCCTCCCACAGGCGGCATGGGTATCGGCATAGACCGCTTGGTCATGCTGATTACCGGGCAGGATTCCATCCGGGAAATCATTTTCTTCCCCACGCTCAAAGCGTTAGAAGAGAAATAAGTTTACAGCTAAAAAATCCCCGCTCTTAAGAGCGGGGTTTTTTATTTAGAATTCATTATCAATATATTCCCATCCAGAACTTTCCAAAGATTTACAAATATAACGCCCCATATCCGTTAACTGAGTAAAACAAGACTGCGCCCAATCCGAACCTGAAGATTTACAAATATACAAATCATAATAATGTGTCCCTCCTTGCCTTTCTGCAGTGACACAAACATTATTTCTCAATCTAATATCCAAATATCCCCAATTTTTTGTGTAAAAACTAGAATATTCATCATCCCAAGTTCCACCGGTCAAATCAACAGAAGCAAAACTTTTATAGTCCGCATAGGCACTCCCGGGCCAACCGTTTTGTAATAAATATAAATCAATTTGTTGTTTAATGGTCTTAATATTATTTAAAGCCTCTGCCAATCGTGCTCTTTCCACCGCCTTGGTATATTGCGGCAGAGCGATGCTGGACAGAATGCCAATGATTAAAACGACCACCAGCAGTTCTATCAGCGTAAATCCGGCGTTTTTTTCGC
>CAMGSK010000036.1 GCA_946061795.1 uncultured Elusimicrobium sp. | reverse complement strand
ATATGTTTTTACTTGTTTGAGCGTTAGTGAGTTGTAAAAACACCGCCATAAATCCCGTTTTATAAGCCGCTGGCGGGCGGTCTTTTCGCCCCTTTTTCTGGCGGCAGAAAAAGGGGGAAAGAAAGCAGAGAATGCTCAAAAGTAGCTGAGGTGTGTTGCAAGACCCTAATATAATAATGATTTTCTGCCCCGGAGAAAAGTATCAACAAACTTTGTGCAATGCCAAAAAATAATCGGGCAATCCGTCCCCAGCGTATAGCCTGGAATACTTTGGGTACCGCCGCAAAAACAATCAAACCGGACACAAAAAAGCCGCCCTTTCGGGCGGCTTTTAAACTTGGCAGTGCGTAAAACTTACGCCTGGGCCTGTTTGGCCGCGTCCACCAGCTGTTTGAAAGACACGGGGTCTTTGATGGCCATCTCAGAGAGCATTTTGCGGTTAAGCGTAATGCCCGCTTTGATCAAGCCGCTGATGAATTTGGAATAGCTCATACCTTCTTCGCGCACGGCGGCGTTGATGCGGGTAATCCAGAGCTGGCGGTAAGTGTGTTTTTTATCGCGGCGGTCCACATAAGAGTGCACCCACGATTTACCCAATTGCTGGGTGGCCATGCGCAAGCGGCGGGATTTGTCTCCGTAATAACCGCTGGCGGCTCTTAACAATTTTTTCTTTCTGGCGTGTCTGGGAACGCTAAATTTAATTCTCATTTTGCTTTACCTCTTATTTGGCGACGGGCAGTTGTTTCTGCAATACGCGTCCGTTGATGGAGTTTTTGTCAATGACTCCGGTGGCGCGCATGTCATGTTTGCGGGAAGCAGAAACAGGCGTAAGCAAATGTTTTCTGCCGGCTTTGCGGTGGGTATATTTACCCTTTGCGGTCACGCGGAAGCGTTTCTTCGCACCGCTGTGGTTTTTCATTTTAGGCATTTGTTTTCCTCTTGTTTAATCTCGCGCCTAAAGGCGCGCCCTCCCCTACGCAAACCAATGCGCGGGCAGGAGTTTTTGGTAAAAAGAAAGCTAAGCGGCTTTCGGCACGAACGTCATGGACATGCGGTTGCCCTGCTGCTGCAAACCTCCGTCCACATTGGCCAAAGGCTCCAGACGCTTGGCCGCGTCCTGAAGCATTTGCATGCCGATGTCCTTATGCTGGTTTTCACGTCCGTGGAAAACAACCACGAGGCGAACCTGGTCTTTCTTTTTAAGAAATCCTTCTATCTGTTTGAGTTTGACGTCCAAATCATGTGCGGCGATGCGGGATTTGATGCGCAGTTCCTTCATCGTCACTTTGGTTTGTTTTTTCTTGGCGTCTTTTGTTTTTTTGCTCTGTTCGAAAACATACTTGTTGTAATCGAGTATTTTGCAAACAGGCGGCTGGGCGTTGGGTGAAATTTCCACTAAGTCCAGCTCTTGTTCTCTGGCCATCGCTACGGCCACGGCGGTCGGCTTGATGCCGAGCATCGTTCCGTCCGAATCAATCACTCTCACTTCCGCGGCGCGGATGTTTCCGTTGCGGTTGTAAAGGTCTTTCTTATACGTTCTTCTGTTATCGAATCTGGCCATTTATGTTAATCTTCAAAAAAATAGTCCCTTTTCAGGACCTTTTTATTATAGCAAGTTGCGCAAAAAGCTGTCAATTCGGGCGCGCACACTTGGCAAAACCCCGCTTTCCGGCGGGGCTTTGCCATGACACGAAATATCAGCGGTCCTGACGGATATTTCCCGTTTTTCCGCTGCGGTTGACCTGTTCGGGCCAACCTTTGTATTCCACAATGCCCCGGCCGTGGGCTTGCGCATTCAGCGTACCGGAAGTGCGCACATACGCTTTGGCAGAATCCATCGCCGCCGCTTCGGCCGTTTCCGCCGCCAAAGAACCGGCGTCCACTTCGCTTTTCCCTCTGGCAGTCAGCGTGACGGAAGTGACGCTTCCGCGCAGTTCAACCTCTGCTGCATCATCTCCGTAAGCGGCCGCGGTGCGGCCGGATATCCCGGAAACGGAAGCTTCGGAATGGCCGGATGCTTTGACGTCCACCGCGGAGCAAACAGTCCTTTCAGATTCAAAAGACGCTCTGTCCGCCGTCACCGCTTCCAAACTGCGGCAGGCCAGTGAGTCTATTTCCACCTCGGAATCGCCGCGTACATCCGCCTTAAACGATGACACATTGACGGAAGAAAACTCCGCGTCGCCTTTTCCGTCGGAGAATACTTCCAAATTATCCGCAGACAAAACGCCCGGGACCTTTACTTCGCCGCTTTCGCGCGCTTCCACCCGTTCCAGCGTGGGCGCCTGCACCGTCACTTTTATCCGGCTTTTTCCCGTCAGCGTCAAAGGCTCCTTATAGCTGACAGACAAAGTCTTTCCGTCGCTGGCGACGCTCACCGAATCCAACAAATTATCCGGTCCGTACAAAGCCGCCGCATAGATGCCCTCGGGCCCTTGCTTAAAAACGACCTCCGCCTGCCCGCTGACGGACAGCGCCGTAAAAGGCTTTAAGCCGTTCACTTCCTGCACAATATAATTCTGGCTGGCCGTCAATACGGGTTTGGACTGCACGGCCCACACCCCCGCACCTGCCAAAGCCAGCACAAACATTGTGGCGATTGCTTTTTTCATATGTTTCCCCCTACGCGGACAAAGCCGCATTTTCCGTTTTTCGCTCCCGGCGAAAACTGTCTTTATTATACCAACAAGACAAAAAAATAACCCCTCAAAAAAGGGGTTATTTTAAGAAGGGAGTATTTCATTACAAAAAAACGGTCGCGGCGGCGGAGATGCCATTTTGGAACCCTTCGCGCACACTTGCTTGCACTTGCCCGGAAAGACGGCAGTGCTTTTGCCGGTTCTTAGCCTCCCGTTCACAACGAACCGCTTCCTTTGTCCGGCCAAGGCCCCGGTATAATTTCGCCATTTCCGCGTAAGGAGCTAACTGAGGCTTCAATTTTTCCACCGTTTTAAAGTCACTTAATATTTGGTTGACGACTTTTTCATGTTTTTTAATCCACAGCGCATGTTCCCTGCTGAAAATGCCATTGACGTCACTTAAACCATAAAAACGATAAAGAGCCAAGCCCCGGATTAAGTACATGTCTGAATTATTCGGTTTTCGGTCAATGGCTAAAGAAGCATACTCAACCACTTTTTTCGTCTCTTCTTTGCCTAAAGACGGATTTACGTCCTCACCATAAAACGTTTCCGGAGTAAAAAAAATTACCGCTGCATTATAGTAGGCGTTATAAGTACTACGCTGTTGCGCATAGGACTGTGCAAGCGCAGATAAAGTCTTCTTCGCGCCAAATTCACCCAACTCATGAAGATACAAAGGCAAACGTCTGTTTTTGCTTGTCAAATATTGCTTAATTCCCGCCTCAGAAATCTTTGTTTCCGGAGTGTTTGGATATTGAGCAAAACCCGCGCCCCAACAAAACAACAACGCCAACACAACCCATATCGGTTTTTTCATTTCCTCTCCTTTTAAACAACGTGTATATTTATTGTACCACCTACAGCGCCCAAAAACGAGGCCCTTTGGGCCCACAACCCGGCAAATAAAGACCTATGTCCCCTCTGGGACCAAAAGAAGCGAAATAATCCGTTTACGCGCCTGCGCGCGGCGGCCCAAATATAGTAAAATAAAGTATCTTCAGACGAAGCAGAGGGAACCCATGAGCAACCGGAGAATGGCCTGAGAATGCGCTTTGCAATGTCTGTACTACGCCGACAGCGCCAAAATTTTGGGAGGAGAACAAGTGTCTCCTTACGCCCTGGATTTTGAACGCGAACTGGGGGACAACTTCCCTTTCTGCCAAGATTTGGTGGACGGCACCGTCCGTCATCTGACGAAAATAGACGCCTTGGTTTCCAAATATGCCCGCAACTGGACGATAGAACGCATGTCCGTGGTGGACAGAGCCATTTTGCGCATGGCGGCTTACGAACTGGTGTTCAGCGCGGAAAAGACACCCGCTCCGGCGGTCATAGACGAAGCCATTGAACTGGCCAAAAAATATTCCACCGACAATTCCGGCAAATTCATCAACGGCCTTTTGGACCAGTTGAAAAAAGAACGCAAATAATCCGGGGGCGTTATGGCCTTTAGTCCCGCCGAAGAAATCGCGCGGCTGCGCAAAGAAATAGATTTCCACAATCACCGCTATTACGATTTGGACGACCCTGTTTTGTCCGACACGCAGTACGACCAGCTTTACCAGAAACTCAAGGAACTGGAAGCCCAATATCCTCAATATGCGCAGACGGATTCTCCCACCCAAAAAATAGGCGGACGGGCCAGCGCGTCTTTTGCGCCCGTACGGCATGCGGCCCCCATGATGAGCTTGGACAATTCTTACAACGAAGAAGACGTGCGCGCCTGGCACGAACGCTGCGCCAAAATTTTGAATGATTCCTCTTTTGACATGGTGCTGGAAGCCAAAATAGACGGAGTGTCCTGCTCCTTAAGCTATACCGACGGGCAGCTGACCACGGCCGCCAGCCGCGGCGACGGAAAAACGGGAGAGGACGTGACTGCCAACGTGCTGGCCATAAAAGATATTCCCCACCATCTGGACGGAGCTCCCAAGGGATTGCTGGAAATACGCGGAGAAATTTATTTGGATAAAAAAGATTTGGCCGCGCTTAACGCCAAACAAACCTCCCAAAACCAGCCCGTATTCGCCAACACCCGCAATGCGGCCGCAGGCTCTCTGCGCCAGAAAGATTCCGCCGTCACGGCGCAAAGACCTTTGAAATTTTTTGTTCATTCTTTCGGGTTTGGGGAGGTGACGGCCCCCTCCTTCAGCCGTTTTATACAAAACTGCGTCTGCTGGGGATTTACCGCTTCTCCCGTGCGGCTGCAAACGTCCTCATTGGAAGAAATCTTGAAATTTTACCGGGATTTTGCCGAACAGAGAAGAAATCTTCCTTTTGACACCGACGGGCTGGTTATCAAAGTAAATAATTTTGCCCAACAGCGCATTTTGGGCAACACCGCAAAAAGTCCCCGCTGGGCCATTGCGTTTAAATATCCGGCGGAGCAAGCCACGACCACCGTCAATCATATTTTATTTTCCGTAGGCCGTTCCGGCGTTATCACGCCGGTGGCGCAGGTGGAGCCGGTGTCCTGCGCGGGAGTGATTATTTCCAACGCCACACTGCATAATTTTGACGAAATCCGCCGCCTGGGCGTGCGCGTGGGGGACAAAATTATTCTGGAACGCGCCGGAGAAGTGATTCCCAAAGTCATCAAAGTAGCCGAACATTTGGGCAAAGAAGACGTGCTCCCTCCCCAAACCTGTCCCTCCTGCGGCCGGCCCGTTTATAAGGCAGAAGACGAAGTGGGGTATTACTGCGTCAACCCGTCCTGCCCCGCACAAATCAAAGGACGTATTCTGCATTACGCCAGCCGCGGAGCCATGGACATTGAAGGCATGGGAGACGCGGTGGTGGACGAACTGGTGGAACGGGGATTCGTCAACAACTTTGCGGATTTGTACAATTTGAATTTTTTCCATTTGCTGTCTCTGGAAAATTTTAAGGAAAAAAAGTCGCAAAATCTGTTGGACGGGTTGGAAGAAAGCAAAAAACGCCCGTTGTCCCGCTTGTTGTTTGCGCTGGGCATTGCTTTTGTCGGCGCCAAAACCTCCGAGGTGCTGGCAGACCGTTTTCATACGCTGGATGATTTGATGAACGCTTCCACAGAAACGTTGCAGTCCGTGCCGGACGTAGGCGCGGTGGTGTCCCAAAGCGTGTATGATTTTTTCCATGACCCGGCGGCGCGGGAGCAAATTGAACTGCTGCGCCAAACGGGCCTAAACTTCACCCAGCCGGAGAAACAGATTTCTTCCCGCGTACTGGAAGGAAAAACCGTGGTGTTTACCGGCGAAATGGAAGGCATGACCCGCACCCAAGCCGAGCAACTGGCGCGTGAACACGGCGCAAAAACCAGCGGAAGCGTATCGGCCAAAACTTCCTTTGTGGTGGCGGCAAAAGCAGCGGGAAGCAAACTGAAAAAAGCCAACGAACTGGGCGTAAAAATTTTAACCCCGGAAGAATTTTTTCACCTGCTGGGACGTTAAAAACAAAGCGCGGAACAATATTCCGCGCTTTGTTTAATCTGTTTTACATCCATCCATGCTATAGCAATTCGCCGCTGGCGGAAGAACACACCTTATAACCCAACGACTCATATTCTTGTACATATGCATTGCTTTTCGGGCGCAGGGAAGGATCCCGGCGGGAGCGCATTTTCGCCACGTAATACCAAGCAACCCCGCGCTGGGCGGAAGCGCCGGACTTATTGTAAACGAAGTAGCGCTTTTCCGTCTGATTGATCGGCAAAATATACAAGCCCAAAGACTGCCGGAGGGTATCTTCGGAGCAATTGGTGTTTGTTTTGAGCCAGGCCAGCTCTTCCCGGGAAATTTCCGTATAACCGCTTTTTTCCAGTGTTTGCGCTCTGGAAGAAGCGATATCCTGTTCCTGGCGGGAAGATTCGTTGGGGAGCAGAAAGGCTTTCCGGCCCTGCAGGGCTTCGTTATATACAAAAAATCCGTCGTCGGTCAACGTGCTGTCCGGCAAAAAGATTTTTTCCCCGCGCATATTGCGCAGTTCAAACACGTCTTGCAGACGCACGCCCGCTTTTTGGAATACGGCTATGGCGTCCTGCCCGATTTGCTTTTGCAAAGCGTTGTACCCGGCCAACGTAAGCACTTCCCGTTCAAAACCGGTGTCTTTGAACAGCTTGACCGTATAGTCGGAAGGTAAAGGGGAATATTTCTCTTTTAAATACGCCGCGCCGCCGCGCTGTTCGGCCGAATGGATTTTAGAGAACAAATCTTTGTCTCTTTCGGAAACGGTTTTCTGGTCCGGCATGGCGGCATAACGCTGTTTTAAAGCTTCCAGCGTTTCGTCGTCCGTAAAATACACGGGCTCCAAGGCAATCAGTCTTTTGCGCGCCACCACGTTCAGCGGCTCCACCGCCAGCGCGGTCTGATAAATCTGCGCCGCGGATTTGGGATCACCGCCCGCTTCTATGATAATGGCTTTGCCCACCAAAGAATTGACGTTGGACTCGCTGAACGACAAAGACCGTTCATAATAAGCCAGCGCGGTTTTGTTTTGGTGTTGTTTGAAAGCGATGTCTCCCAACATGGAATAGGTATAAGACAAATACGGGGAAGAACGCTGCATATGCTTCAGCGCGTTCAAAAAATAACCGCGCGCGGCGGGCAGATCTTCCAGCGTCATGGACACGCCGCCCAAGCTGAGCAAAGCGTCCACATTCATTTGGTCCATTTTCAAACAACGTTCAAACGTGGACCGCGCGCGGACGTAATCTTTGCCGGCGAATTCTTTTTTCCCTTGTTCCAGGCAAGCCGAAAGCGGGCTTTGTCCGTACGCCGCCGCACACAAGCAAAGCACCGGCAAATTAATCCACAAACTCTTTTTTACATAATGCATACACGCACCGCGTCAATTTTTCAAATTTAGAAAGTTTTACGGTTTTGGAAAACCGAAAATCCGTTTTTTCTATTTTAGCAAGATTTGCTCCGTACACGCACCCCATTACCCGGCAGGGAAGCGTTTTGCGCGCGGGAAGCCCGCGCATGATTTGCGCGGCGCGGCGGTAATGGTCTTTGGCCCGCTGCGCCGTTTGTTTCAGTACGCCGGCCAGTTTGTCCGGGGCGGCGTTTTGTAAAACGTCCTGCCGCGTCAGCCCGGCGCTCTCCAGCAACTGCAACGGCAAATATACGCGCCCCAGAGAGGCGTCCTCATGCACGTCGCGCACAATATTGGTCAGCTGGACGGCAAACCCCAGTTCCCGGGCCAATTCCTCGGCTTTGTGCCCTTTGATCCCCACAATATCCAGCGTGGCCAAACCGACAATCCCCGCCACACGCCATAAATACCATTCCAATTCGGCAAAAGTGGCGTAGGTGCGGCCTTGCGCGTCGGCCTCCATTCCTTCAATTAACAGCAAGAATCTGTCCGGTTCCATGGCAAATTCCGCCGAAATCTTCCCCGTTTCCCGGCCTAAATCCGTTTGGGCGTTCCCCGCCAAAGCGCGGAGCACCTCTTCCCGCCAAAAAGCCAGTTCCGCAGGGCGGTCCTGAACGCCCGGCTCATCGGCAATATCATCCATTAAGCGGCAAAACGCATAATAAGAAGCCAGCGCGGCGCGGCGGCGTTTGTCCAAAAACAAAAACGCAGGCCCGAAGCTGGATTTCTTATAAGCGGAGAGGGAGGGGGTCATTTTTTCTTCCCGTTTTCATAAATATAGGACAGCGCCGCTCCCGTGGCCGTGGCGTAAATGGAGTGGCGGGGGATAATAAATTTAATCCGGTACAGACGTTCCACCTGCTTAAACAATGTTTTGGCGCAGGGCACCGTGCTCAGCGTCCCCGTTAAAATCACGTCTTTTACCGCATGGCTGCGGCAGGCGAAAACGGCCAGCATGCCGATCGTTTGAAACACCATGTTTAACACGCCGCGCGCCAAATCCGCCGGGGTGCAGCCGTCCGTCATTTTGCCGAAATTGGAAGCCGTCACGTCCGGCGCCAGCGTGGCGATGTCTCCGGCGCAAATGTCGGAAATATTTAAATCCACTTTTTTCAAATCCCCCGCGTGAGCCAGCTCCACCACCGTCTCAAAAGAGCGGGCGTTGCACAGCTGCCCGCACAAGCCCAGCACCGTGCCGCCCCCGACGCCGGAACCGCCGATATGGCGGATGCCGTCTTTGTCGGCGCGCACGAACGCCGTGCCCGTGCCCATACTGACGATAAGCCCTTCTTTCTTTTTGGACAAAGCCAAGCCGCCCAGCCCAATGGCCCGGAATTCATCCACTTTGCGCGCGGGAATGCCATATACGTCTCCTTTAAACAAAGACGACCCCACGCCGGTCAAAACGATTTGCTTCACTTGGGAAAGAGAAATTTTATACTCGTTGACGAATTTGCCCAAGGCCCCGTAGGCCGAAGTCAGAGGGTCGGCGGCTTCCACCTTCAAACGTCCAATCAAAGAGCCGTCTTCATAATATCCCACAATTTTGGTGGTGGACCCGCCTACGTCTATACCGATGATGGCGTTCATTTCTTTTCCTCCAGTCCGATGGATTTTAAGAACGGAGCGATATTCTCTTTGCGGCCCAGGAAATTTTTTACCAGCTGTTCTTCTTCCACCGTGCCGCCTTTTTCCAAAATTTCCCGGCGGTATTTCAAGCCCGTTTCCGGATTAAAAACGCCGTTTTTCTCAAATTCTCCGAAGAAATCTTCCGCAATCACTTCCGACCACAAATACCCGTAATATCCCGCGTCATAGCCGCCCATAATATGGCCGAAAGAAGCTTGCGGCCACGTATTTTTAGTCAGCGGGAGCCCGCGGATTTTTTTGGTCAGAGCAAAATACGTTTTGGTCGTGTCCGGCGTTTTTTCCTGCGTGTGCAGAGTCATGTCATATTGCGCAAAAAAGTTCTGACGCAAATACATGCCGCCCGCGCCGAAATTTTTGGCCGAGAGCATTTTGTTTATTGTCTCATCGGGCAGAGGTTCCCCCGTCTTATAATGTTTGCTGATCTTTTTGAGCACCTGCGGGTTCCACGCCCACCGCTCCAACATTTGGCTGGGGGCTTCCACAAAGTCCCAGCTGACGCTGGTGCCGGACTGGGCGCTGTAGCGGGCTTTGGTCAGCGCGTTGTGCAGCACATGACCAAATTCATGGAATAAGGTGGTCACTTCCCCGTGCTTGAGCAAAGACGGCACGCCGGGAGCGGGTTTGTTCATATTGGCCACAATGGCCACAAACGGCGTTTGATAGGAGCCGTCTTCTTTTTCATGTCCTTCTACTAAGTCAAAACAAGCCGCGTGCTTGTATTTTCCTTCGCGCGGATACAAATCCATGTAAAAATAGGCCACCAAATCCCCGCCGTCGCGGTTGACGATTTTAAACGCTTGTACGTCCGGATGCCACACCGGGATATCCGCCGGCTCAAACGAAACGCCGAACAGCCCGCCGAACAAATCCAACATGCCCGCCACCACCGTTTCGGACGGAAAATATTCTTTGATTTTTTCCGGGTCCACGTCCAAATTTTCTTTTTTGTATTTATTGCCCCAGTAGCCGCTCTCATACGGATAAAGCGTGCGGCTCTTGGCTCCTTTTTTTTCGTTTTTATATGCAATCAGTTTTTTATCTTCCGCTTTGGCCATGGGTTTTAAGCGTTTTTCCAAATCTTTCAGGAAACGCATGACGTTGTCCGAACTTTTCGCCATGCGGTTTTCCAGCTTCAGCTGCGCGTGGTTTTTATACCCCAAAAGCCGCGCGATTTGGCCGCGCAGCGTCAGCGTTTTCTCAAGCAGGGCCACGTTTTCTTCCCCGCCGCGGCGGTTGTATTTAAATTCCAATTCTTTGCGGGCGGCGTCGCTGTCAGAGTTGAGCATAAAAGGCACATAGTCGGGATAATCCAACGTCACGCGGTATTTGCCTTCCGGCGTTTTTTCCAGTTTGGAAACGTAATCTTCGCCCAGGCCTTTGAGTTCTTCTTCCGTCACGTCCAGATAATCTTTGTACTCCTGAATATTTTTGTCAAACTGAATGACGTACTGGGCTTTTTCTTTATTGAGTTTTTTGAACGTTTCCAAATCTTGGTCATTCAAATCCATACCGCTGTTTTTAAACCCAATCATCATGTCTTTGAGCAGCAAGGCTTGGTCCGGTTCCAGAGAGGGGTTGGTGTCGGCGTAGGCTTTAATGGCGCGGTACACGTCGCGCCGGGTGGCCACGTCCACCATATATTGGCTCATTTCCATTTGAAGAGCCAAAGCCGCGTCGCGGAATTTTTTATCCGTGGAAACATAAGACAAAAAACCGCTCATGCCCAGCGCGTCTCCGTAGCGTTCAAAGGCGCGTTCATAAGCCATTACCGTGTTGTCAAACGTGCGCTCGCCGTCCGGCAGAGCGACCAGCGCGGCCAAGTCTTTTTCCAGCTGCTTGCGCGCGGCGGCCTCCGCAGGGGCCAAATCTTCCGCTTTGTAATCAAAATGTAACACGCCGTTTCTGAACATATTTTCCATGCCGTTCAC
>CAMGSK010000035.1 GCA_946061795.1 uncultured Elusimicrobium sp. | reverse complement strand
TGAGAGCGCATACGCCGCGCAATACGTCGGGCGTATTGAGCATGAACGGATTGGGAGTGATTATGCCTCTGTTGCAGGGAATCAAGAGCAGAGTCGCTTCCCAAAAGCACGTTAATAACATTTTAACGGCGGTTGCCAGATCTTATGAAAAGACGGTTCGCATTCCTGCGGAAGACCGTCAAGGTGATTTTGCCGACGTAATGACGGTGTTTATGGACGGAGAAATGCAGCGCTTGTCCGTTCCAAAACCCATGAGAGAGAGCATGTTGGCCCAGCTGCCGGCCGTGCTGGAAGAGGCGCGTTTGGCGGCCAACCTGCCCGGAGCGCCCGTTGCTTTGCCGGCTCAGGCGGACAGATTGGCTTTCTTTAAGAATGCTCCGGCGGAATTTGAGCGGCTGGCTGCTTATAAAGAAGGCCTGCTGAGTGAAAAAGCCGATGCGGATGCCGTTGTGACGGCTTTGCAGGCGCAGGTCGCTCAGGGCATTGCCGGCGCGGCGGAACGGCTGAATGCTGCCGTGGAAGCTCAAAAACAAGTGGCGGCGCGTTTGGCTACGGCGGAAAAAATTGGTCAAATGCTCAATACCAGCTTGGCCGTTTTGGAAAGCCAGGCCGCTCTGGAAACCATAACGAGTGCGGCGGCGGTTTCCCCCTCCTCTTCTTCCGGTATTTTGTATTCCGGCATTCCTGTGATGGGTATTGCCAATATGCTTTCCAAAGCATATAAGGGAATTAAAACCCGTATTGCGGCCAAAAAGGCTGCGGCACAAGCGGCCAAGCAAAACTTGACCGTGGATCAGGCGCGTCAGCTTAACTCCGCGCGCGTGTTGCGCTTCTTGTCTATGGTGGGTGCTTTCTCCGCCTTGACGGGATTTGGAGATTTCGTGGCTCCTGCCGTGTCGCTCTTGAAAGCGGATTTGGGCCTCTCCACCTTTACGGCTTCTTTGGTCACCTTGTCCGGATTCGGTATGTTCGGATTGTCCGTGCCGTTCAGCATTATGCAGAGTGCTTTTAGCCGCCGGGCGATGATTACGGTCGGTTTGGGCATTTCTGCGCTGGGTATGGCCGTGCCTTCTCTGATTTTGCAGGGAGAACCTTTGCAGACGATGGGACAGTTCTACGTAGTGCTGGGTTCCATCGCGGCGCTGTGCGCCGGGGCGACGATTTTGAAGAACGCCGCCAGCGCGCTGGTGTTTGACATTGCGCAAAGCAACGCCAAGGCCGGGTCGGCGCTGTCCATTTTGGACGCGACCAAAGTGGTGCCTACGATTTTGAACTGGGTGCTGCCCGGAGCGTTGGCCGTCGGCGGGTTGAGCTGGACTTGGCTCTTCCCGATTTATGGCGGATTCTTTGCTGCGGGATTTGTGGGGTCCTTCTTCTTGAAAGCGGCGGAAAGCACGCCCGCCACCCCGGTCACCTCCTTTAAACAAGGGGCCAAAATGGCTTGGGATACGTACAAGCTGTTGGGCGATAAGAACGTCTTGCTGTTGTTCTTGGCCGGATTCTCTTATATTGGTGCGGAAATCGGCGCCATGTCCAATGCCCCGCTGCTGCTGCAGAACGTATTTGAAATGTCCGCTTCCACGGCCAGTGCGGTGTCTTTGGGTACGATTGTTGCCGGATTGTTTGTCAGCCGCTGGGCGGCCCCGTTGATTCCGGAACGCTGGCTGGGCGCTAAAACGCTGATTGGTTCGGGTGTGATATCCATGATTGGGCTGGGTATGGTGCTTACCGGTACGCCGGCAGTATCCATTGCCGGTTTGGCCGTGACGGGATTGGGCTATGGAAACATCTTCTCCATGGTGCTTAATATTGCCCAGGGAGAAAAACCCAATAATATTGACCAGATTACCGGCCTGCAGATGACCAGTATCATGGGCGGCGGCATTTTGTCCCCCCTCATGGGTGCGTTTGCCGACGCTTACGGCCCGCTGCTCAGCTTTGTAGTGCCTGCTGTGTTGGTGGGCGGTATTGTCGGAGTGGGATTGCGCGCGTTGCGGCGCGGCGGCCCGGGTGCGGCGGCCGGTGTTCTTACGCTGAACCCCGGAGCGGACAACGCGGCCGTTTCCTTGCCTGCGGATCCTGAATTGGCCAATCCTTTTATTTCCGATGAAAAACGGATGCAGAGCACTCTGAATGCTATTAGGAGAATTGCCACGGTTTTACCCATTAAATCTGTGGAAGATTTGTTCTTTGCGTTTAGAGGTATGTCCGGTATGGATTTGGAAGGAATCAAAAATATTTTGGTTAATGGATTGGAAGCAAGTAAAACCGATTCCAACTCTGTGTTCTTCAGCACGCGTTTAAGAGGCGGCAACGGCGGAATGTCTCCGTTGGCATATGCTGCCGGGGTTTCCAAAACGGGTATCCCTGTGTTGGCAATGCTGAGATCTGATATTTCCGGTTTTACGCATCCGTATGAAAATACACCGGACTATATTGTGTTTGAAAACGGAGTAGCCGCGAAAGACGTCGTATTGTTGGCTTTCTTGAAAAATGCGGACCACGAAGGCTGGTATAAAATGACGCTCAATAAAAACGGCAGCCTGGCCGCGACGCCTGTCACGGAGGATGTGCTGAAAGCTTCTTCTGTACAAACCCTCTCTTTCGCACAGAGAGCCGTGCGGCCTTTCAAAGCCGCCGGACAGTGGATGAGTGCCGCTTGGAACAAAGTAAAGAGCTTCGCTTCCAAGCACCCGTTAGCCGTTGTATCGGGCGTAGTGCTCGGTGGCGGTTATATTGCGGCCTCTTTGCTGGGATGGGCTGAAGATGCGGGCTCTTTAGGCTTGGCGGCTGTGACGCCGTTCCTCTTCTCTCCTGCGGGCGGAGAGGAAAAAGGCGGCGCGGCGGTCAGCAAAGCGGCTTCCGGAATTACCCCTGTCGAAGAAACCTCTCAGGTCGGGCCTGAATATATCCCGACGGAAGATGTTCTCAAAGGATACATTAAGGATATTGAAAAGAGCCATGGGGGCATGCTGCAAGTATTGTTTAGAAAAGTGTTCCCTAAAAAAGGACACACATCTAATATCCCGAACATTAAACGTCCCCCGTCTGCTACCGAATATGTGGGTATTACGGCTGACTCTGCCAAACCGATTCCGGTCGCGGAGGATTTGAAGGCGTTCCACGACGGGCAGCTGCCTGACGGCATACAGACTAACGGCCTGCGCAGAACGGTAATTTTGAACTTCTCGGACGTGCACGGCGGAGATATTTTGAACTTCGTTCGCATCGCTGAGAGATATTTTGAAACCTATGGACGCGAGAACGTCATCGTGCTTAGCGGAGGTGACGGATTTACGGGCAGCTACTTGTTGAATAAATTCTCTGAATGGGGCTTGGCTCAGCTGTTCCATATGGGCGTGGACGCTTTTGTAATGGGCAACCATGAAGCGGACCGCTTGGGCGTATTCTTAAAAAACCTGCTTTCCTTGGTTTCTCTGGGACTGTGGAAACCGGGGCAGTTAGTTTCTCCCGTTGGCAGCGGAACGGCTTTCCTGACGGGACAACAGCGTATGCTCCGCTTCGCTATCCCCGGCCATGATAAGTTGCTCAGCGACGAGACTTTGCCTGTTATTATCAAAGTGACGGGTCAAGGGGAACGCGTGGCGGTTATCGGTTTTGGCAAGCCCGGATACGGCAATGAATTCTATAAACCGGGCCAACCGAAAGAAGAAGCTCAAGAGAGCTTTCAAACTTCTTTAAACCGCGCGGTGGAGGCTTTGAAAGGACAACAAGTAGATCATATTGTGATCTTGCAACATGAAGCCATGAACGATTCCCGTTCGGACAGCCGCGCCAAAGCCATCGCCAATGCGTTGAAGAATCTGCCTGAGTCGTTGAAAAATAAAATACGCATTGTGTTTGAAGGGCACTCTCACGCGCCTCATATGGCCGTCGCTCCAGAGGACGGTATCTTGCATACGCAGGGCGTTGGCGCTGGCAAAGGTATGGGCTTGGTGGCCACCGTCTTGAACCGCGTACCCGGCGGAAAGACCTATGTGACCGGAACGGTCTGGAACGCCAATGAACAAGATAACGCCGCCATGGAAGTCCTTGCCGGATGGGAAGGAGAGCTGACGGCTTCTATGAACAATGTGACGAATAACTTGATGGAGCAAGTGAAGGTAGATCTGGACAGTCCGATCGTGAAGCTGGTGGGATTGCGTTCTTACCGCGTCAGCGGAGAAGATACCTTCTATGATTCCGCAATGGCCGATGCGGTGGCGGACGCATTTTATTGGTACGCCAAGTTGTTGTCCCGCACGGAGAACGAGTCCAGCGGTTTGAGAAAGCTCAATGACGATGGCCTGGTAATTGATAAAACCAGCCTGATTGGCGCGTCAAGCTATTTAAATACGGGTAAATACGAATACAAGCAAGCGATTTCTCTGAATGATTTAACCAATCATTACCCCAATCCGGAACCGTTTGCCGTTCGCCGTATTACCGGCCGCCAGTTGGTGAATTTTATCTCTGACAACTTTGTCTATTACGAAGGCAAAGAAGCCAAGGAGGGAGGCGAAGTGGTGACGACGTTTGCCTACTCCCCCCACGTCCGTGTGGCTGTGCTGACAGCGCCGCCCGTCCCCAAGGATAAAAACCGCAAAAAAACGCTGGATACGTCGGAGGTTCAAGTGCGGGTGTATGTCTTGGGAGCGGACAGACTGTATCATCCCATTGATATGGACCACACGTATTATTTGGCCATGCCGCACCATATGATGGTGGGATTGTACGAGGCGAAGGCGTTTTCCAATACGGACAGATATGGGGACTTTACCCATATCTATTTGGAACAGGACTTGTCTTTCTCTGAAGTAATGTCCAAGTTCTTTAAAGAAGCGGCCGAAAACCGGCAGCACAAACAAAACGAGACTCCTCAGAAGTGGTACAAACGCATATTGCCCGCCGCCGCTTATTCTGAGAATGCTCCGTTATGGGAATATTATATGGAAGATGCCCAAGGAAAGCTTGTGCCCGTATCTTCGGACGAAGTTCAACAGGACAAGAAAACCGGCCGTGCGTATATTGTGCAGGAAATTGGATCGGGCAAAAAAATTCGCGTGCCGCTGACAAGGATCCCCGTCTTCCGCACGCACATCGGACGCATTATCAATGCGAAGAACGTTATGCCCAACGAGGTGGACGAAGAAACGTTGGATGGGTTGTATTCCGGGTGGTTGCAGTGGGAAGAGGTTTTCCCTTCAGGCTGGGAGAAGCCCGTCGTGCCGGAACGTCCCGATGTCGGACCGGATCTTACCAATCCGCTTACTGAATAGTTCTGATGCACAAAAAAACGCCCCGGAAACCCGGGGCGTTTTTATAACTGTCTTACACACGCCCTTGGTGTAAACTAAGGGCGTTTCTTTTTCTGCGATTGTAGTCTGTCTGCCGTTTTTTCAGCTGTTTGAACCTGACTTTATCTCCGGAGAATAGCAGTGGCTGGAGTATGTTTTTCCGTTTTTTAAATCGCTTTTTTCTCTGAGAAGAAATTTTCGTACGCGCGCGAACAGAAAAAGGTGGTGCTTATGCTGAAAATCTGATAGAATGAAGAGGTCGTTTCAAACTTTTTAATTACGAGGAAATTATGGACGCTAAAACAGCCAAAAAACCCGTAGTCGTCGGCATTGGAGAATTGCTGTGGGACGTTTTTCCCACGGGCAAACGCGCCGGCGGGGCGCCGATTAACTTTGTTTATCACGCCACCCAACTCGGAGCCGAAGGCCACGCCATCAGCGCGGTGGGCAATGATATTTTCGGCACGGAGATTATTCAGGAACTGAGCAAAAACAATATTGAATATTTTTGTGAAACGCTCTCTCATCCCACCGGCAGCGTGAAGGTGGAACTGAAAAACGGCCAGCCCACTTATACCATTATTGAAGACGTCGCCTGGGACCATATCCCCCTCTCCCAGCCTGCCATTGATTTGGTGAAAAAAGCCGACGCCGTCTGCTTCGGCACCTTGGCCCTGCGCCACACCGATTCCAAAAATACCGTGGAAACGCTGCTGGAATACGCGCCCAAAAACGCGCTGCGCTTTTTTGACATCAACCTGCGCCAGCACTATTACAGCAAAGAACTCATTGAAGAACTGCTGAACAAAGCCAACGTATTCAAAATCAACGATGACGAAATCAAAGTCATCAGTGATATGTTCGGCGTGAAAGGCACCGAAGACGAAATCTGCAAATGGTTCCTGGAAAAATATAATTTGCGCTACGTCGTGCTGACGGCCGGGGACAAATACAGCGTCATTTATTCCAAAGACGAATGCTCCCGCATTGACACTCCCAAAGTGGAAGTGGCCGATACCGTCGGAGCCGGGGACGCTTTTTCCGGAGCTTTTGTGGCCGGCATTTTGACGGGCAAAACGCTTCGCCAAGCGCATGAACAGGCTGTGAAAACCGCGGCTTTCGTCTGCACCAAAACCGGCGCGTGGCCCGCTTATAATTAATAAGGAGAATATATGACTCAAGAGAAGAAAGAATCTTCGTTGGTCGCTAAACTAGTGCCCGTCATGCTGGCATTTTTCGCCATGGGGTTTGTGGACTCCGTCGGCACCGCCACCAACTATGTAAAAGAAAGCTTCGGCCTTTCCAACACCATGGCCAACCTCTGCCCCTCTATGGTGTTTTTCTGGTTCTTGGTTTGCTCCGTTCCCACGGGCATGCTGATGAACAAAATCGGCCGCCGCAAAACGGTGCTGATCAGCTTGGGCGTGACGATTGCCGCTTTGGTGCTGCCTTTGGTGTACTACCATTTCGCCACCATGATGATCGCTTTTGCCTTGCTGGGTATCGGCAACGCGTTGATGCAGGTGTCTTTGAACCCGTTGGTCTCCAACATCGTCAGCGGGAACAAACTGGCCAGCTTTATGACCTTCGGTCAGTTTGTTAAAGCCATCGCTTCTTTCATCGCCCCTATTTTGGCGGCGTGGTTTGCGGCCAAATACGGCAACTGGACGTTTATGTACGGCCTGTTTGCGGTGGAATCCGTCATCGCCTTCATTATGCTGGGCAAAGAGAAAATCAAGGAAGAAGAAATGACCGGCAAAGTTTCTACGTTTAAAGAAGCGTTTTCTTTGCTGGGAGACGGCACCATTCTGCTGTGCTTTATCGGCATTATGTGCCACGTGGGCATTGACGTGGGCACGAACACCGCCGCGCCGCAGATTTTGATGGACCGCCTGGGCTGGCCTTTGTCTCAGGCCATTTACGCCACCAGCATTTACTTCATGTTCCGCACCATCGGCTGCTTCTCCGGCTCTTTCCTGCTGGCCAAATTTCCGGCTAAAGCCGTATTTGGCGTAAGCGTGTTTTTCATGCTGGCCGCCATGTGCGGTTTGTTTGTGTTCCACAGCCAGTGGCCGCTGTACGTCTGCATCGCGCTGATTGGTTTGGGCAACTCCAACATCTTCCCGATCATCTTCTCTCAGGCCATGCTGCATAAGCCGGAGCATAAAAACGAAGTGTCCGGCTTGATGATTATGGGCTTGGTCGGCGGTACGGTATTCCCGATTCTGATGGGCTTGGCGGCTGACGCTATGGGCTCTCAGAGCGGCGCCGTGGCCGTGATGAGCGTGGGCGTAGTCTATCTGCTGTTCCTCATCGCCAAAATCAAAAAATACGCGTAAGCGTTTGTTTTTGTAAAAAAACCCCGCCCACAAGCGGGGTTTTTTCATGCATGTCTTATAGAATGCTCCAGGCTCCCACTTGGGGTGGAAAGAAAGCTCAGTACTAAAAGTTGCAGATTTGTCTTTGTAGTTTGCGCGGGCAAACGGCAAGGTTGTTTGAAACTGGCGAGCAGCCGTTTGCGGGTATAAAGAAAAGCCTCGGGTTTATTGCCCGGGGCTTTGGGTTTAATTTAATTTTTTGATTTGTACGCCTTGCGGGGCCGTGAGAAGCTTTTCTTCCGGCGTATTTCCTTCCAGTCCGTTTACATAATCAAACAACAGCTGCCCGCTGGTGCGTTCTTCATAAATTTTCTGCCGCCCGTTCTGGGTTTTAAAGGGGGCTCCTTCAAAGTATCCCTGCGGGATGTGAGCAATGGCCGCCGCGCGGTAAATCCGCTTGTTTTTGACCTTTTGCCCATTGATGCGCACGGAAGTGATTTTGACGGGATGTTTCTTGTTTTTCGCGTTGTATTTATATTTAATTTCCACGTTGTCGGAATAAGCGAAAAGAGAATAATCTCCTTTAGCGTCGCGGCGGATGCTTTCGGCCATGGCGCGTTTAAGATGTTTGCCGGAAATGTCAAAGGTGCTGACGTATTCGGTATAAGGCAGCAGCTCGGCCATATCCCGTCCCGTCAGCGGCCCCGGGAGTAAATCCCGGCGGACGCCCGGCAACTGGAACATGGCAAAATCAACGGGTTCCTTTTTCGCGGTCCATAGATACATTTGCTGGGCCACTCTGCGCGCCAGCGCAGGGGCGGCGTCTGCCGGAGCCGGATATTTGGGCAGCAAGGCCGGAACGTACGCGTAGGGCTGGCGGAGCGTTTTATCTTCCATGGTATCCAGCAAAGCCGCCGTGGCGGCGTCCTGGCGGGCGTTTTCGCCCTTCAGGGGCACATATTCGGCGCGCACGGAACGCAGCGCGCGGGTTTTATCGTCAAAATCCAGCACAATGCGGCTGACTCCTTCCAGCATAGAACCGCTTTCCACAAACAGCGGCCCATTTTCTCCCCATTGGCGGCTGTTGTTTAAAATATGGGCGTGTCCGCCCAAGAACAGATGTATGCGCGTGCGCGCGGAGGTGCCTTGCACCACCGGCAGAAGAGAGGAAGGCTTGCGGGAATCCGCCGCAGAATCATGAGCCAAAAGAACGACGGCGTTGGGTTTTTCCAGCATGACCCGGTCCAAGAGCGTTTCCCAATCCGCTCCCGTCATCCGGCGCAGTTTCATGCCGCGCATGCCGGGCCCGTCCAGGGAAAAGCCGATGACGGCGATTTTTTCTCCCCCCGTTTCATATACGGCAAAAGGTTTGACTTCCTTTCCGGGAACGGAAAACCCTTCTATATTGGCGGAGAGGATGTCTCCTGTAAATGCGCCGAGCGTTTTCCCCAGGCGTTCGTCTCCGAAATCGCTGTCATGGTTGCCGATGGTGACGGCGGCGTATCCCGCGCCTTTTGCGTTGTGCGGGGTTTTGCCCGCGCGGTTCATCAGGTCAACGGAATATTTGCCGTCGGAAGCGTTGGCCTCGCGGTTGCCGCTGGTAAAATCGCCCGAGTCTAATAGCAGAAAAGGTCTCCGTTCATTTTGTAAAACGCTTTCCAGCGCGGCAAAACCGCCGTAAGGAACGCCTTTGGCGTCCGGACGGGCAAAGTAGTAGCCGTGGATATCGCTGGTGTGATACAGAGCGATTTCTTTGGCCGTTAAGCCGGCGTTTGCCCACAGCAACAGCGCGGCGGCGGCACAAACGCGAAAGATGATGTGCATAGCATTCTCCTCTGTGGATAAAATGACTGCGGTTCTTTTATTGTGCCATAATCGGATGTGTTTTACCAGAAGAACGTAAAAAATCCCGGGATTGCCCGGGATTTTTAAATGCGTTCGTTTTAAGCATTGATGATGTAGAGCAGGTTGGTCTCCCCGGAACGGCCGAAGGGAATGCCCGCCGTCACTACGATTTTCTGCCCGGGTTCCACCAGGCCGCTTTCACGCGCGGCACGTCCGGCTTCCGTCTGGATGTCCTCAAAGCTTTGCAGGTTTTGCACCACGACGGACGTCACCCCCCATACTAGCGCCATATGCCGCGCAGTGGCGATTTTGGGAGTTAAAGACAAAATGCGTACGCCGGGGCGGAACTTGGCCGTGCGGAGTGTGGTTTGGCCCGAATCGGTGAAATTGACGATGATGTTGGCCGTCTGTATGGCGCGCGCGGCAATACCCGCCGCCACGGTGATGGCGGTTTCGGCACTGTCTCCGGCCAGTTTGTCGCGGCGCATAAGGTTTTGGCGGTGGCGGTCGTCTTTTTCCACTGTGCGGATAATGCTGTGCATGGTTTGCACGGCCTGCACGGGGTATTTGCCGGCGGCCGTTTCGCCAGAGAGCATGACGGCGTCCACGCCGTCGTAAACGGCGGTGGCCACGTCGGACGCTTCGGCGCGGGTGGGCGTGACGTTGGTGATCATGGATTCGAGCATTTGGGTGGCGATAATGACGGGTTTGCCCGCTTTGCGGCATTCATCTACAATACGCCGCTGCAGGACGGGCACCATTTCCGTGCTGACTTCCACGCCCAAATCCCCGCGGGCCACCATCACCGCGTCGGACAAGGCCACGATTTCATTTAAATGTTCAATGGCGGAGGGTTTTTCAATTTTGGAAATGATATCGGCGCGGCTGGTCATCAGTTTGCGCAGCTCCAGCAAGTCTTCCGGTTCCTGTACGAAAGAAAGCCCGATGAAATCCGCCCCCAGTTTTTCGGCCAGCTGCAAATCTTTGCGGTCCTTTTCCGTCAGCGCGCTGATAGGCAGTTTTACACCCGGCACGTTGACGCCTTTATGGTTGGAAAGAACGCCCCCTACGGTGACGGTGGTCAGGGCGGAATCGTTGCTGTGTTCCTCCACCCGCAGGCGGATCAGCCCGTCGTTGAGCAAAAGTTCCAGTCCCGGGTGCATGGCTTTGAAAATTTCCGGATGAGGCAGCGTGACCCGGGTTTCGTCCCCGGGAAGGCCCGTCATATCCAACCGGAATTTTTGGCCTTCTTTCAGCGTGACCGCTCCTTCTTTAAAAGTGCCCACGCGCAATTTCGGCCCCTGCAAATCGCACAAAATCCCCAAACAGACGCCGTATTTTTTCTCCAGCGCGCGAATGGCCGCAAAACGCGCGGTCACTTCTTCCTCCGTACCGTGGCTGAAATTGATGCGGAAAACGGACACTCCCGCCAATACCAGCTTTTCAAGCATGTCGGGCGACTGGCTGGCCGGCCCTACGGTGGCGATAATTTTACAAAAACTGTCGTGAATCAACATAACCAAAGACCTCGTATCTTAAATTTATATATATTTTATTAATTTACGCATGCCCCTGTCTGTGCCTAAAACGCATTATTTCCCGTTTTACAAGCGGGCGGAAAATCCGCTAAAATATATCATATCCTCCATATTAAGGAAATCCCTAAAATATGAAAAAAACAAACATCCTCTTGTTGGCCGTTTGTCTGCTGGCCGCC
>CAMGSK010000034.1 GCA_946061795.1 uncultured Elusimicrobium sp. | reverse complement strand
CGGGACTGCATCTTCAATAAAAAAACCTCAACAAATATTATACTCCCATTCTCTCCCAATCATGATACCCTTCCGGAGTAAAATATTCCACACGAACGCTTCCGTCGCTGCTCCGTGTGGTGATACTGCGTTGGGAAGGGTCATAGATAATGCTTTCTCTGACATTTCCGTCGGAATCCATATAGTGCACGGTATAAGGATCTACCAATTTAATATTAGAACGCATGCTTTCCGTCTGTCCGTCCCAATATAAAAAATCGTCTTCCATCGTATCGCCGCTTCCTTTAAAAGATACTTGCCAGAGTGCTTGAAATTGCGGATCCATGTCGGAGATAGTATAGGTTTTTCCCTCACTTGGCAGAGGAGATTCCGTTTCTCCCCCCGATGATGTGTCGCTCCCGCCGCTTTCCGCTTCGCTCAGGCTCCCGGCTCCCGCTCCTTCCAATACATATTTGGTGTAATTGCCGGCCGCCCAAACCCGTGCACAACTTTTTAGCCCGGTCACTGGAAGACAAAGCTTCGCAATGCACTTCTTTAGGAAAATTGGTGCTATTGGCAAAATACATGACGTACTTGTTATCCAATCCCTCTTTGCTGGCGGAAACGAAGCCGTTCCCGTTTTCGGCCGATACTTCCACATTAACTCCGTTTCCCAATTCCGCACGGCTCCCGTGTACCTCTCCCGGCAAGGACACGTCCAAGCCGCTCAAATCCGGACTGTACGCCGCCGAAGCCATATAAAACGTCTCTTGCGCGTTGCGCACGCTGGCAGCTACGGGCATAAGCGTGGAGTAGCGGCTTTTGTCCACGGACCGCTGATACTGGGGCACGGCCACTGCCGCCAAAACCCCAATCACCAACACCACGACCAACAGCTCCATCAACGTAAAGCCTTCCAAACGCCCTTTAGAAAGGTTTTTCATAAAGACCTCGCTTTCATTCCAAAAAGTAAGCTACGCCCTAATTTATCAAAAAAAAAAAACGCGTCAAGGCGTTTTATTCATACAAACCAAACAACATTTTTCAAACGAAAATTTTTATATATCCGGCAGGGGCCATTAGACAAGCATTTTAATCTTTCATTTAAGACAAAATTTGCCGGAACAAACAAACTCTTTAAAACAGCCCTGGCACCACCCAAGTCAGAATCGGCGCGTTTACTTCGCCCCGTGTTCCTGCAACCACTGCACCATTTCGTGTTGTTTACAAAATTTCGCATGTTCCAGTACGGTTATGTCACCCTCGCTGACTTTGTTAACATCCGCTCCGGCTTCCAGCAATTTCCGGGCCAGAGAAATATCTCCGGTCTGGACTGCGATAAACATCGGAACAAAATCCTTTCCGTTCACGTCCGCCCCGTACTGCAGGAGCAAATCTATCATCGCAAAAGCGGTTTGCCGTTGCGTTTCAGTCAGGGAAGACGGATTATCCTCCTGCACGGAAATACAAGCCGTCTCCAATGCGGTAGAACCGTCCACCAAAAACTCCGTATCCGCTCCGGCCGCCAACATCATACGGGCCAGGTCCTCTTTCTCCAAAAGAACGGCCAGATGAAGCGCTTGGGCTTTTGCCTGCGGAGTCAGCCATTCGGTCCCGTTGTCCCGGATTATTTTTTGCATTTTATTAATATCTACGTCCTTCGTCGCTTGCTGAAATTTCTTCAAAAGCGACAAATCCCTCTGGCGGCCGGGTAAATCCCGTCGGTAAGAGCGGCCGGAAAACAAAAGCCATACACCGCCCGCCACTAACAGAAAGGTGACCACCATTAAACCCGTTTGCATAGTTTCTCCCGGAAACTGATTTTCTGATATTATAGCCTATTTCCAAAGGAAGGAAAAGAAGTCCTTATTTGCTAAAATATAAAAAAGAACTTTATCCGCCGCTTGTACGGGGCGGCTTTCTTACGATTATGCGCAAAAAAAAGAAATTAAAACGCCTAAGCGCCAACCCCTTCAAAGCGCGCACACTCTCCAGCCTGCTGATTAAATTTTCGGCTCCGGCCGTGGCGGGCATGTTCGTCAGCGCGCTATACAACATCATTTCCCGCGTTTACGTGGGGCATGAGTTCGGCGCGCCGGGCATTGCGGGCATTACGCTGCTATTTCCAATAGGATTTTTCTTTTTGGCGTTCAGCGTGCTCATCGGGGTGGGAGCCAACGCGCTGTTTTCCATCCGTCTGGGAGAAAAAAATGAAGAAGAAGCCCGGCTGATTTTGGGCAACGCTTTCTCCGCACTGACGCTGCTGAGCTTGACGCTCATGACGTTGGGATATGTTTTTCTGCATCCCATTTTGCTGTTTCTAGGGGCGGACGAAGTCACCTTACCGTACGCTGTGCCGTATATGCAGGTGGTACTGCCCGGATACGCTTTGTTCAACGTAGGCGCAGGCATGAACAATTTTATCCGTTCCGCCGGACATCCCAAAACGGCCATGGCCACGCAGTTTATCGGCGCGTTTCTAAATTTAACGGTCGCGCCGCTGACTATTTTCGTCTTTGGCTGGGGAATGCGCGGCGCGGCCACGGCCACGGTATGCGGGCAGGTGGTGTCTTTTGCGTGGATCATGTTGTTCTTCTTAAACAAAAAAAGCCGCTACCGCCTCCAATGGCGTTATATGCGCATGCGCTGGCGTATCTTGTCGGCCACCATGCTTATCGGGCTTTCCCAGTCCATTTTCCAGTTGGCCTCCAGCGCGCTTAATTTCCTGTTAAACCACGCGCTGCTGCGCTACGGGGGCAATGTGGCCGTATCGGCCATGGGCATCGCCATCAGCGCAAACACCATTTTTCTGATGCCTTTGTTCGGCCTCAGCCAAGGGGCGCAGCCGTTGATCGGCTACAACTTCGGAGCGCGCAAATACGCCACCTCCTTCCAAACGCTCAAAATGGCGCTGAGGTGGGGCATGACGGTGGGATTTTGCGGTTCTATGATTTCTTTGTTCTTTGCGCCGTACATCGTGCGTATTTTTAACAATTCCGACCAGGAACTTATTGCGCTGGCCACGCGCGTGGTGCGCATTTTAAACATTATGACGGCGTGCGACGCGCTGCAAATTTTGGGAAGCAGTTTTTTCCAAGCCATCAACAAGCCTCTGCGCGCCGCGGCGCTGAGCCTCTCGCGCCAAGTGCTGATGATTATTCCGCTGGTGCTCATCCTGCCGCTTTTCTTTGGGCTGGACGGCGTATTCTTCGCGCCGCCGACGGCGGATTTTCTTTCCAGCCTACTGACGTATTTTATGCTCCGCGGGTATTTTGCCAAATACAAACAAAACTTTTTCCTCGGCAAAAAATTCTGCCCGCCGCAGTGTAAACCTTTGTCCTGAGAAAAACGCCCCCGGTTATCCGGGGGCGTTAAACATTAAAAGTTTATTTTTTCATCCACCAAATACGGCGGCCGCCTTTTCACTTCCACAAAAATACGGCTTAAATACTCGCCGATGACGCCCAGCGTAATGAGCTGTACGCCGCTGAAAAACAACAGCGTGACCATAATGGAAGCGTAGCCGCTGACGGGGTTGCCCCACACCAATTTCTTATAGGCAATCCAACCCGCAAAAATAAACGCGAACAAAGACACTCCCAGCCCCGCATACGTCCACAGTTTCAGCGGAATGGTGGCGGCGGAAGTCAAACCGCCTAAGGCAAAATTCCACAAATTCCACCAGTTCCACTTCGTTTTGCCCGCCGCCCGGGGAGCGCGGGCGTACGGCACGGCAACGCTTTTATATCCCACCCAGGAAAACAGCCCTTTCATAAACCGCTCGCGCTCCGGCAGCTCCGCCACCGCGCGCGCCGCGCGCAAACTGAGCAGGCGGAAATCGCCGGTATTATAGGGAATGGGGAAATCGGCCAGCTTATTGTATATCTTGTAAAAACTTTGCGCAGTAAAACGTTTTAAAAACGAATCGGACGAGCGGTCCGTGCGCTGGCCGTAAACGTTTTCATATCCTTCCTGAAATTTTTGCCAAAACACGTCTATCAGTTCCACGGGGTCCTGCAAATCCGCGTCCATCACCACCACGGCCTGAGCCTGCGCCGCGGCCAACCCGGCCGTGACGGCGGCTTCTTTGCCGAAATTGCGGGAAAAAGAAATAATCTTGACGCAGGGGTATTGCAGGGCCAATTTTTTCAGTGCGGACAAAGTGCCGTCGCGGCTGCCGTCGTTGACAAACACGTATTCGTATTCATAACGCCCCGAAAGTACGCGCTCAGCCGCGTCAAAAAACAAAGCAATCATCTCCTCTTCATTATACACAGGCACCACGACAGAGAGCTGCTTCATATTCTTTCTCCTCCCGACTTGCGCACCGCGCCCCATTGCGCGGGCGGCTCAAAATTTCCTTTTTCCGTCAATCTGATAAAACACGTGTTGCCCACTTTGGCTTCCACGCCCACGGCCCGTTCCCAAGTTTTGGAAAGGAGGCCGAGTTTTTTTTCACTGCAGTTGGGCATCCAGATGACGGCCGCGTCCCGGCGGGCTAAAGCCGCCTCGCGCGTTTTTTCGTCCATCTGCCACAACTCCGTCACGCGTACGTTTTTGCCAAACACCCGGTTGGGATAAAATCCGTACATGGCCTCCATGGACGCGGGCGGAAACGCCTCCATGGCTACCACAAACAGTTCTTTTTCCGGCCAACGTTTGACGAACGAATACATAGACAATCGGGCGGGCAAAAACGCCGTGCGCGCTGTCACTTGCCAAAAACCGACAGCCATATGGGCCGAAGAAGCCAAAAAGAATACAAACGCCAAAGAAGCCAAGCAGCTGCGGCGGCACAGCGGCAGCAGTAAAAACACAATAAGCAAATAGACAAAGGGCACAAAGCCCATAAAATAACGTCCGAAAAGCAAATAAACCTTTAAACTGACCAGCGCCGCAATCAACGCGGCCGACGCCAACACCGCCGCCAGCAACAATATTTCCCTTTTGAAAGCAAAACGGCCCGTCCGCAGGCACCGGCGCACACGAAACCACAAAGACACCGCCGCCACGCCCGCCAACGCCCATCCTCCCCAAAAGGACGAAAAGAAAAAGACCACCAAACTGGGGAACAAACGCGGGTGCGGCATAGAATTGGCCCACCAAGCCCCGCTAAAACGATGTAAAGCCAAATTAGCCTGCAGATTGGGAATCAACCACGGGAGAAACAAACAAAACACCGCTCCCGGCACCAGCACAAAAGCGGCAATGCGCCGGCGGTACCATACGGCTTGAACAAGCAGCCATACGGAACATACGCCAAAAAGCAAAGCGCCAAAATAATGGCTCCAGCATAAAAGCAGAGACAACAGAGCGAAACAACTCCAAGTTCCGGCAGATATTTTTTTGTTCTTGCGTACCAGCCGGGAAATATTTAAGAACAGGAATAAAAACGGCACGGACAGGCACTGCAGCAGCGCATACGGCCGGGCGTGCTGGCCGTAAAACACGCCGTACGCCTGCGTAGCCAGCATGGCCGTAAACATCAGGCGCGCCGTTTTTCCCCACCGCTTGGGAAACAAACACCACGCCAGCACCAAAGACCACAATCCCATCAGCACGCTGGGGAAGCGCATCCACGCCTCCGGCCCGTACGGCGCGAAGTGATTGTACAGCCACAATAAAATATTATGCAAAGGCGGATGCACGTCCACCAACAGCCAGTGCTTCCATATCCAGGACAAAGGCAAGGAAGGGTCGGCCGTCACCGCGGTGAAAATTTCATCGTATTCGTAGGAAATATTCCAAAAACAAAACCGCAGTCCTACGCCCGCGCCGATGAGAAGCCCGTAAGCAATGAAAAAAATCCGTTTTGCCGTTTTACTCATAAAAACACCCGTCTCCGTCGGCAGATACGCCTCATCCAGTATAACAAAAAACAAACCGCCCCACAAGACAGCAAAAGCCCCCGCTCCGCAAAAGAACGGGGGCCTTAAAAACAAACGCAAACCTACGGCAATTTTACCGGCAGTTTACCCTTGGCGGGAGCGTCGCCCAGCAGGATTTGGGCCGCCACTTCCATAGATTCTTTCGTTGCACCGTAAACGGCCAGCACCGTATCCGCCTGCGGATAGGCGCTGATTTCATACGGATTAAGCAAAGAAATCAACGCGGCGGGTTTCCCCTGCTCTTTGACTTTGCCCAACAGTTCCTGCACATAAGCCGTCTGATTCGGGTTCATTACGCGTCCGCCGGACGTACCGATGACTAACGCGTCCGCTTCGGCCAAACAAGCCAGCGCGGCCTGGCGGTCTTTTTCCTGTGCGGAGAAAGGAGCCTGCACGGAGCGGACTTTCATCCCGCCCTTTTTCAGCGTTTTGTTAAAGGCTTTGAGCTGCAGGCTGAAAATACCGTCGGCAAAAAATACGGAGCAAACATTGCGCTTGCCGCACGCGGTTTTACCGTCTGAGCGCGTTTGGCACCGCTTCAGCGGGATAACGGCGTTTTCTTGCGCTGAGCGCACGAGGGTGACCCCTTCCCGCGCGGCGCGCAAAGCGGCGGCTTCATAACCGGTTTCTTTCACGGCCGGAGCCGGGTCAAAAAGCCCCATTTTCTTTTTCAAGTCCAACACTTTTTGCGCCGAAGAGCGGATTTCCGCCCGAGTGACGTGGGAGTCCGGGTCCAAACCTTCGTCTTCCACGCCGGCTACGCTTTTCTGCACAAAGCCGGCCGCGATATGCGGATACTGCCGGGCTTGTTCAATATTTTTGACGTCTCCGGCCAGAAGAAGCACGTTGTTGCCCGCTTTATAGGAACGCAGAATAATGGACTCTACGGGTACGTCGCTGACCGCGCCCATATCCAGCCCGTCGGTAATAATAATGCCTTTATAGCCCATTTTGCCGCGCAAAAGGTCCTTCAAAATTTTGGGAGAGAAAGAGGCGGAGTTGTCCGCGTCCAGCGCGGGATACACCACGTGCGCGCTCAAAAACGCGTCCGCTTCTTTGACGGAAGGCTCAAAAGCGGCGATATGCGTGTTCCACAACTCCTGCTCCGGCAAATCCGTGACCGGCTGGGATTTATGGGAATCCACCGCCGTGTCCCCGTGGCCGGGAAAATGTTTGTTGGTGGCGGGCACGCCGTTTTGCTGCAAGGCTTTGACCGCGGCCAGAGAATAAGCTCCCACGCGCGCGGTGTCGTCTCCGAAGGAACGGGCGTTGATGATGGGATTGTTCGGATTGGAGTTTACGTCCGTATCCGGCCCCAGGGCCATATTGGAGCCGCTCTTTTTAATTTCCAACGCCTGTGCGGCGTACATCTGCGCCACCACGTCTTCCTGTCCGGAAGCGGCCAACAGCATATTGGAGGGCATTTGTTTCAGCCCCATATACATGGGAGAGGTGACGGTGCCGCCTTCGTAATCCAGGGCGAAAATGAGCGGGATTTTATGACGGCTTTGCGCGGCCCATTTGTTCAAATCCGCAATCGTCTTCTGCAGACGTTTATACTGTTTGGCGGTGAACCGGGCCTGGTTCTTGGAATTTAAAGACGGGAACGTGACCAAGCCTTCCCCCGCCTTAATAAAAAATCCGGTCACTTCCCCGTTCAGCACGGCTTCTTTAAACGCTTCTTGCTGGCCGATGAGCACCCGGGGCATAATGGTTTGCCCCGTTTGCTCGCGCAGGGTCAGATCATCCACGGACGGAACCGGCGCGGCATGCAGCAGACCGGCCGTCAAACACAATGCGGCAACGACGGAAAACGCTTTCATTCCAAACCTCTCCTTTATAAAAAATAACTCCTCCTCCCATTATATCACAGAATCCGCCCGAACAACGAAAACCCGGTTCCGCGCCAAAAACGCGGAACCGGGCTCTTTACTCAAACAAACTTATTTCAGCAGATTCGTCAGGCTGCGGGAATCCGCCTCTTCCTTCATTTTGGCGATAACGTCCGCCAGCGGCAATCCGTTCAGGTTTTTTCCGTCGCGCAAACGCACCGTGACGGCTTTGTCCTGCGCTTCCTTCGCGCCGATAACCAGCGTGTAAGGAATGCGTTCCATATGCGCTTCCCGGATTTTCAGCCCCAGCTTTTCCGGGCGGACATCCAGCTGCGGGCGCAAACCCGCCGCGCGCATTTGGGCGGCCACTTCTTTGGCGTACGGAATCTGCTCGTCCGTCAGCGTCAGAATCTTGGCCTGCACGGGAGCCAGCCAAAGCGGGAACCAACCCGCAAAATGCTCTATAATCACGCCCGTAAAACGTTCTATGCTGCCGAACATGGCCCGGTGCACCATAATGGGACGTTTGCGCCCTTCGGGAGCGACAAACTCCAGGTCAAAACGCTCCGGCAGGTTGAAGTCAAACTGAATGGTGGACAGCTGCCACAAACGGCCGATGGCGTCCATGACCTTGATGTCAATTTTCGGCCCGTAAAAAGCCGCTTCCCCGGCGTGCGTAGTATAAGGAATCTGATTGGTTTCCAGCACGTGCTTGAGCGCGTTTTCGGCCCGTTCCCAATCTTCCGGCTTGCCGGTAAAATGCTCCGGGTGCTGCGGGTCACGCGTGGAGAGTTCCACTGCAAATTTCTCAAAGCCGAACGTTTTGAAAATATGCATGGCAAATTCAAAGCACTGCTTGACTTCGTCTTCCACCTGTTCGGGCGTGCAGAAAATGTGCGCGTCGTCCTGCGTAAATCCGCGCACGCGCAAAAGGCCGTGCAGCGCGCCGGAACGTTCATAGCGGTACACGGTGCCCAGTTCGGAGTAGCGCAGCGGCAAATCCCGGTAGCTGCGCAGGCCGGATTTGTAAATTTCCACATGGAAAGGGCAGTTCATGGGTTTAATCTGGTATTGTTCGCCGTCCACTTCCATGGGGTGAAACATGCTGTCGGAATAAAAACCCGCGTGACCGCTGATTTCAAATAAGTGCAGCCGGGCAATGTGCGGGCTGACCACCAAATCATAGCCGCGTTTGAGGTTTTCTTCTTTAATCCAGTCTTCCAGCACTTTGCGCAGCATGCCGCCTTTGGGGTGCATGAGAATCAATCCCGGGCCGATATGGTCGTTGATGCTGAACAGACCCAGTTCCGGCCCCAGCTTGCGGTGGTCGCGCTTGGCGGCCTCTTCCTGCTGTTTGACGTAGGCGTTGAGTTCGTCTTTGGTGTCGAAAGACAAGCCGTAAATGCGCTGGAGCATGGGGCGTTTTTCGTCGCCGCGCCAGTAGGCTCCGGCCAAAGACGACAATTTAAAATTGTTGATTTTGCCCGTGTGTTCCACATGGGGGCCGCGGCAAAGGTCGGCGTAGTCTCCCGTCAGATAAACAGTGATGTTGCCGTCTTCCAGTTCTTCCAAAAGTTCCAGTTTGTACGTTTCGCCGCGTTTTTCAAAAAATTCTTTCGCTTCGGCTTTGCTCATTTCTTTGCGCTCAAACGGAATGCGCGCTTTGATGAGTTCTTTCATCTTAGTTTCAATGGTTTTCAAATCTTCCGGCGTGAACGCGTGCGGACAGTCAAAATCATAATAGAAGCCGTTTTCCACGGCGGGGCCGATACCCAGCTTGGTACCGGGGAACAACTGCTGCACGGCGGCGGCCATAATGTGGGCGCAGGAGTGCCGTTTCATTTCCAGTTCATTGTTTTCCATAAGTATCCTTCAGCGGAAAAACCGCTTAAATTTATATAATTAAGTATATCAAATTAAGGGGTGCCGCGTTGGACGGCGTATATCATGAAACTTTTCCGCCCGTTTTTTACCGCTTGGACTGAAAATTACAAATTGCTTTTGCTGGCTTCTTTGCCCGCGCTGGCTTTGACGGCCTTCGGCCTGCACCAGCTGGAAATAAGCGGCGTCTGGATATGGACGGCCGCGCTGGGCGCGAGACTGCTGACGGAATTTGCGTTTTTGGGGGCGTGTTTGGCGCTGCTCAACCTGCTGGGCCTGCGCAACAAATGGCTGCTGGCCGTTCTCCTATATGTATATTATCTGGCGACGACGGCGGATTTTGTCTTGCTGTGGTATTTTAAGGAACGTTTCGGAGCCAAATACTTGGATACGCTCAAAGGCGGAGATTACGACTTTATATCGGACTGGCGCATTCTGTCTTATTTAGGTTTGGTATTTGCGTTCTGCGCTTTTGCAGTGCGGAAACTTTTGCGCGCTCAGACGCGCCGGGATTCGGCCCGCCAGCTGGCGGTGTGCGCGGCGGTGTGGGCAATATTTGCGTTTTGCAATCCGCTGGGGCTGCTGCAAAAACCGAATGATTTTTTCTCCTCCTATCTGTTGGCGCCCTCTCCAGTTTATACCCTGCGCGCGGTGCTGACTCCGGCCCCGAAAGCCGCCGTCGTCTCCGCTCTTTCTGACGAAACGGCCCAAACCGCCCAAAAATACAATGTTTTCAACGCACGCAATACGGGCGTGGGAAAAAATTATAAAAGGGTCATTCTTATCGCCACGGAGTCTTTGTCGGCCAAATATATGCACCGCTTCAACCCGCTCATTCCCCCCGCCGCCAGCAGGACTTATGACCGGATTTTTGAACAATATCCCTCCGCCACGCTGCACACGGTCACCCTGTCCACGCTGTACGGGCTGAGCGTGATTTTTTCCTCTCATCCGCATGCGGAGCTGAGCTATCAAAACGCCTACCCGCTCTCGTTTGTCAAAGAGCTGAAAAAAAACGGATTTCATACGGCCTTCCTTCGCGGCGCGCACGAAGACTATATGGACGAGAATGTTTTATTTCACCAGGCGGGATTTGACGAGGTGCGCGGACGGAAATTTTTCTCCGAACAAGAAGCTTACAAAGACTATATAGACTGGTGGGGGCTGACGGACCGAAAGCTTTTTGAATACGCGGCGGATTATTTGGCGCAGCGGAAAAACGACAAGGTGTTTCTCACCCTGCTTACCGTGGACACGCACGTGCCGCTGGGGCGGGACGATTATCTGGGACAAGAATACGAAGAAATAGACGCGCCGTTTTACAACGTGCCCACCATGCCCCGCGCTTATGCGCGCGCCGGAGAGGATTTGGCGCGGTTTCTGCGGCTGCTGAATGAAAAAAATTTAATGGACGAACAAACGCTCGTCATCGTGACGGGGGACCACCCGTCCTACTCCAACACGCCCACTAACGCCCTGTTTAAACCTTACCGGCGCGTGTTTGACCGCATTCCGTTTGCCGTTATCACCCGCACGCCGCAGACCAAGCCGTTAACGCAAAACCAACTGGCCAGCCAGCTGGATATAGCGCCCACCGTGCTGGACTTGTTGAACCTCCCCCAGCCCAAAGGATTTTTCGGACACAGCCTGTTTGACGCGGACGCCCGGCGCAGCGTGTTTGACGTCAAGGAAGACTACGCCGTGGTGACGACCGACGAAGGAAAACGGATCGTGGCGTTAAACTCCTCCAACGCGCAAGACAAAGAAATCATCCGGCTGTTTACCACCTTTGTAAAGCCGCAATGAAACATCCCGGCGTTTTCCCCGCCGGGAAATGATTTTTGATGCATTTTGTTCCCAGGTAAAATACATCAAAAAGAAAATACGACACAACCCCCCGTATTTTCCCGTAAATATGCTAAAATCATAAGGTATCCGTACATTTACTTTATCTTATGGAGGCAGCATGAATACAGCGCAAGCATAGACGCCGACCGCCAGTGTGAGCCC
>CAMGSK010000033.1 GCA_946061795.1 uncultured Elusimicrobium sp. | reverse complement strand
CGATCGTTCCCACGTTCACGTGCGGCTTAGACCGCGAAAATTTTTCCTTTGCCATTTGATTAGTTCTCCTGTTTTGAGTTTACTGCGCTACTGCTGTTTGTTTAGTCAAAAAACAAGCTGGGGATGGGAATCGAACCCACGACCTTCTCCTTACCATGGAGATGCTCTACCAGCTGAGCTACCCCAGCATTTTGCGGGTCCGGAGGGATCCGGCCGCCTAAATTGTTATACCGCGAACGTTTCTGTTCGGGTTAAAAAGCGGGCGATGGGAATCGAACCCACGTGACCAGCTTGGAAGGCTGACGTTCTACCATTGAACTACGCCCGCATAAAAGACATCTTAATTATTATACAAAAAAATCAGTTTTTGCAAAAGCCGTTTGATTTTATATATGCGGGACGGATACGCCGCTTATGTTTATTATATCAAAAACACTGCTGCGGCGCATAGACTTCCGTCGGAAATAACGCAAAAAACGACGCCCGCGCAACCGCGGACGCCGCTTTCAAAAGAAGAAGAAGGCCCGGCCCTTTTACGGGGCATAACCTTAAAACAGGTCCTCTGTTGGCCTTCTTACATTGTCAGTATAAAAGAATTTTCCCGTTTTTCAAGGCCTAATTTTTCTTTCTTCAAAATCTTGCGGAAATATTTCCTTTTTTTGCTATAATATATACATCCATTTGACGGTGCGGTGGCCAAGTGGTAAGGCGTGAGTCTGCAAAACTCATATTCGCGGGTTCGATTCCCGCCCGCACCTTATATTTCAAACCCCCGGCAAAAAGCCGGGGGTTTTTATGTAAAAAAATCCCCGGAGGCGCCTCCGGGGATTTTCGTTAAAACACCAAACCGACTTTTAAACCGTATTCTTTAGTCGTATTAAACGGCTCCACCAATCCCATTCCCGTCGGGAGTCCCAATACTGTAAGAGGTTCTTCGTCAGAATTTTGAATATGCCAATAGCGCCAAAAAGGCTCCGCAAATATTCCAAAATATTCAAAATCTTTCTGAAGCCGCGCACTGAAACGCAAGCCGTATCCTTGGGTTTGGCGGTTGCTGGTATCATCATACAAAGGATGGACATCGCTCATACGGCTCATTTGCCGGCCCTTGATCAGCCAGTCAAACTCTCCGCCCAACCCGATGGTCCACGTCGGAGCGAATTCATATTTAACGTCCAACCCCAGCGGCATATAAATGTAGGTGGATTCCCGCTGATATCCTCCTTCAAATTTATCCAAATGGTCCTTTAAAAACCGATATCCCAGCCCAAAATAAGGCCAAAAAGACAAAGAATCCGTCGCCTCAAACACCTGCCCCAGCAACAGACGTCCTTCCAGATAATAATCTCCAATATCGGAGTGGGAAATGGGATAAGCGTCTCCGGCACCCGACTGCATATATCCGTCGTAGTCCACGCTTCCGCCCATGTAGCGGAAATCCAGCGTCAAAAAAGAAGAGTCGGCATCTTTTAACACGTCAGACAAAACGCCTTGATACGTGTATTTAGCGTTCACACCCTGCAGCCGCCCTTTCAGACTCATCGTATTGGCCATATGAGGTTCCCGATACGTGTAATCGGCATTTTCATAGGACACCTCAAACCAATGGCGTTTGGCCTCTTCGGACGCAAAAGCGGGAACGGATAACAACACGGCAAACAGAACAAACAAACTTTTTTTCATTCTTCCTCCAAAGAATTCACCAAGCTGTGCTTTCTAGGAAACGATATGAAAAAAAGAGAAGCGCGTCAAGAAAACTTCCAAAGCCTTCCTGCAAAAAAAGATTCTCTTTACAAAAAAAGGACCCGCGCAAACGGGTCCTTTTTTCTCACTGGGCGAGTGATGAGTCTCCCCCAGAGGAAAGCCCACCGCGCCGCCTAACGGCGCAAAAACGGGTTGCAACCGGCCCGCCCAGCTACTTTATTAAACAAATTCTTTGACGGAAAAGCAATCCCCAAAACGGTCTAGTCATTTCCGGCCGTTTCCGCGGTAATACGCCTCTACGCCCAAAATAATAATTTGGGCCAGCCGTCCGACGGTTTCCCGGTCGTATTCTTTGCTCTTTCCTTCATGGAGCATATGCATGCGTTCATAAGCACTGAGCATGATTTGCAAAAGCACCGCGCGCACCAACCGGTCCAAATCTTCCAGCCCTTTTTCCGTCACGGATTTTTTGAGAGGAGACGCAGCGAATACGTCCCGCAGCCGTTCCGTGGGTTTGCCTTTATATTTAAATTTGTCGGGGTTGCTCAAAGCGTAGGCAATCGTCCGGGCGATAAATTTGGAATTGTCCGGGTCCTTTTGAAAAAAATCCACATGACGGCCGAACACCTCTTCCAACAGCCTCGGCGCGGTAATTTCCTGTGCCAGAACTCCTTCTAAAAACTTGTTAAACTGCCGCGCTCGTTCACGGATGATGGCCAAACAGAGGTCTTCTTTGTTTTTAAAATAATAGTACAGCACCGGCTTGGTCACTTGTACTTTTTCGGCGATTTCGCGCATGGAAACGCCGTCTATGCCTTTTTCGGCCATCAGACGGAAAGCCTCTTCATAAATGCGCTTGCGCATTTGGCGTTCGTGCGCGCCGCCGCGGTCTGCGGAACTATGGGAAGATGATTTTTTCATATTTTTGCTACCTACCGGTAGGTATAGACAGTATAGCACATTTTCCCGCAAAAAAACGCCCCCGCATTTTGGTGCGGGGGCGTTTTACGTTTTACCTACAAAGCCAAACTAACGGCCAAACCCGCCAAGCCGGCGCACATCAAAAACACGGCAAAAACGGGAACCGCCGCAAAGCACAAAGCCGCAAACGCTTTTCCCGCGCCCACCTGCGCCGCACGCGCGGCGTTCAGCACCACAAACACAAAACGCAGCAACAGCGTGACTAAGAAAACCAATGCACACAGAGGACGAAGCCAGGGCCAGACCAATGCCGGCAAGGCAAAGCATAACAACAAGCCCTGCACAAAGCCGGAAAGCCCCATCGCCACAAACAGGGCGGAAGGGCCGTTCCCGTCGGAAAAAAAGTTTAAAAACAAACCGGAGACCGCCGCCCATATATAGCACAGCGTCAGTTCCGCCAGCCAGAAAAACGCCGTACGCCACAGCAAGCCCCAGACGGAAAGATCGCTCCCCGCCCAAAAGAACACCACCCAGCATAAGGCCGCGGCGAAACACCCGGCAAAAGCCGCCCCGAAACGCCGTTTTTCCACCAACGTGCGTACAGCGCGGGCGGGGTCCTTGTCATACATGAAATATGCGTTTAGTAAAGCCCACATACCCGCTCCTTAATACACCCACAGATAAGAAACGCTGGGGCTTTGCAAACTTTGCAGCTGTTTGGAAAGCGTTTTGTTTTCCATGGAGCCCAAAGAGAAAATCAACTCGCGCAGGCCTTCGTTCTTTTGGCTGACGATTTGGGGGTCTTTCAATCCCGCCAGTTCGCCGGCCAGCAAGCGGGCCGTTTCTTCTCCGCCCAGCTTGTCAATGAAACCTAAATTATAGGCGCGTTGGCCGGTAAATACGCGTCCGTCGGTGTATTCCGTCAAATCTTCCGGTTTGACGTTGGGACGTCCGGCTTTGACCGCGGCGAAAAACTGCGTATAAGTATCGTTGACCATGTCTTGCAAAAGAGCTTTTTCCGCATCGGTCATGGGCCGGTAAGCCGAACCGATGTCTTTGTATTTTCCGGAAGTAATGGGCGTCACCTGAATGCCCAGCTTGTCAAACAGTCCCACCACGTTGCCCGCCTGCATAATCACCCCTACGGAACCGGTAATGGTGCCGGGCTCGGCCACGATTTGGTCCGCGGCCATGGCGATATAAAACGCGCCGCTGGCGGCTACGTCGCGGAAAAGCGCGACCACTTTCTTGCCTTTTTCTTTGGCGCTTAAAATTTCCCCGTAAATGTCCTGGACGGAAGCCACCGTGCCTCCGGGAGAATTGATGTCCAAAACAATGGCTTTGACATTTTTGTCCCCGGCCGCGTCACGGACACGTTTGGCAATATAAGAAGCTCCGGAAGGACGGCTGAACGGGCTCTGGTTGTCCTCTTCGGCGATAACGCCGCGCACTTTAATCCACGCGATGCCTTCCCCCGTCGTATTCTTCTTCGGAGAAGACAACGTGAAAGAAGCGCTTTCGCGCGCTGCGGATTTGGAACATTTCAAACCGGGTTTCACAGTCAAATACACGCCGCAAACGGCGGAAGTGCAAAACGCCGCAAGCAGCAGAAAAAACCAAAAACCGCCCTTTCCTTTGCGTTCGGGACGCGCAGGCTGCGGCGCGGAAAGAGTCTGCGGCTCGTTTTGCGGCTGGGAAACCGGCTGCTCCGGTTCGGCGGAGGAAGCGGTTTGTTCGACGGCGTTTTCATTGACGGATTCTTTATTTTCTTCCATGTTTTTCCCCTTGCGTAAAATCTCCCTTCATTATAGCAATTAATGGTAAAATAATTAAAAAGGCGCGGCGGCCCGCGCAGGAAGGAGGCCCTATGTTCCGCGGCGTATATACCGCTTTAGTCACGCCGTTTACGGCGGAAGGAAAAACGGATTTTCACACATTGGAAAAGCTGATTGAACGCCAGCTTTCCTGCGGAGTCGGCGGACTGGTGCTTTTGGGCACCACGGCCGAAGCCGCCGCTATGGATGAAACGGAAAAAGACGAATTGCTCCGCGCGGCCGTCAAGCAAATCGGCAAGCGGGCCAAAATCATCATCGGAGCGGGCACCAACTGCACGCGCACTACGCTGCAAAGCATACGGGCCGTTCTGCCGTATCATCCCGACGCGGTCCTGCTGGTCACCCCGTACTACAACAAACCCAATCCTTCCGGCCTCATTGAACATTACCGCCAGGCCGCCCAATGCGGCGCGCCTATCGTGCTGTATCACATCCCGGGGCGCACGGGGCTGAAACTTTCCGCGCAAACGCTGGAAAAACTGCTGCAAGCCGTTCCGCAAATCCGGGCCGTCAAAGAATCCGATTATGACATGGCGCACGTGACGGACACCGCCGTGCGGCACTCCAAACAAATCAATTATCTTTGCGGCAATGACGATTTATTTCCCCAATACCTTTCCGTCAACGCTTCCGGCATCATCAGCGCGGCGGCCAACGTGCTGGCTCCGGCCTTCGTGCAAATTTACCGGGCGTGGCTCGGCGGGGAAACGGAAAAAGCTTTTGACGTTTTTTCCCACATTTATCCGCTGGTGAAAGCGCTCTATTTGGAGACAAACCCCACCTGCGTAAAATACGCCCTCTCCCGTTTGGGCTTCGGAGAGGAAACCGTACGGCTTCCTTTGGGGCCGATAGACCCCATCAACCGGCAAAAAATAGACGAAGCCTTAAAACAAACCGATCCTTCTTGGCTGATTTAGGAGTTTTTATGAAAACCGTAGGCATCATTGGAGCAAACGGCCTGGTGGGCCGCACATTACAGCAGGAATTTAAAAAAATCACCGTACCTTTTGAAACCAAATTATTCGGCCGCAACGACGACATTTCCGCACTGGACGCGGCCGTGCTGTGCACAGACAATCCCGACAGCGCGGCCCTGTACGAAAAGCTAAAAGACCGCGTACGTTTTTTGGTGGACATGTCTTCTCAGTTCCGCCTCAATAAAAACGTGCCGCTGGTCATCCCCGAAATCAATTCCGACGCCATCACCGCCCAGACGCGTCTGATCGCCAGTCCCAATTGCACCACGACGGGGTTAGTCATGACCATGGCGCCTTTAATGGCGCATTATCATTTGACGGAGGCGTTTTTCTGTTCTTACCAGGCTATCAGCGGCGGCGGTAAAAAACTGTTGGAAGATTTCCGCACGCCGGGGTCTTTGTACGCCAACAATTGCGTCCCGCTTATCGGTTCCGTGCAGGACAACGGCTATTCTTCCGAAGAATTAAAAGGCATTTACGAAACGCGCAAAATTTTGCGGCTGCCCCGCGTTAAAGTATATCCGCACACCGTACGTGTGGCGGTGGAAAATGCGCACAGCCTGGGCGTCACTTTAAAAGCCGAAGAGGCTTTTGATTTGCAACAAGTCAAAACGCTGTGGAACACCTTCCCCAATTTAACGTACAGCGACGCCATTGTCACTCCCAAGGAAGCCTCCGGACGGGAAGAAACTTTTGTTTGCCGCTTGCGCCAAGACGCGGAAGAACCCAACGTCATTCATTATTTCGTCACGTTTGACAATTTGTTAAAAGGAGCGGCCATGAACGGCCGCCAAATTGTTCAATTTTTATTGGAGAATTTTCTGTGAAAAGAGTCATTATCAACGGAGCCGGCGGCAAAATGGGCAAAGCCGTCGCGCGGATTATTGCACAATCGCCGGAACTAAATTTGGAAGTGACGGCTGGCAGAGAGCCCGGAGACGGACTGGGCCAAGAAGCGGATATCATTATTGACTTTTCCTCCCCGGACGGAGCTCAAGACGCATTTAATTGGGCCAAACAGCACAAAGCCGCCTGCCTCATTGGCACGACCAATCTGCCGGAACGGTTTTTGTTTCAGATGCAGGAAGAGCACAAGATTCCGCTTTTTTATGCACCCAACGTCAGTCTGAGCGTATATTTTTTTGGAGAACTGCTCAAGAAAGCCGCCCAAATGTACGCCGGATATGAAATGAATTTGCATGAAATTCATCATACACAAAAGAAAGACGCGCCGTCCGGCACCGCCAAAAAACTGGCGGATTTAATCGGTCTGCCACCGGAGCGCATTTCCTACGAACGCTTTGCCGACACGCCAGGCACGCATATTTTGACGCTGTCGGGCACCCATGACCGCATTATGCTCAAGCACGAAGCGCTGGACCGCGACTTATTCGCCGCGTCCGCAGTACGCATTGCGGCATGGCTGGTGCGTCAACCGGCCGGATTCTACACCATGTCCGACTATGCCCGTTTTACACTGAAATCATCCCAGAAAAAGGACGTTATATTATGAAAATTCATTTTGTAGGTATTGGTGGCGTAGGCATGAGCGCACTGGCTCAGCTGCACGCCATGGGCGGAGACGTCGTCACCGGATCGGACCGTCTGATCAGCAAAGGCTACCGCGATCTCCCGTTATGGGACTATCTTAGCCGTTTAAACATTTCCCTCTTTCCGCAAGACGGAAGCGGGCTGGACGAACATACGGACTTGGTCGTGCTTTCTTCCGCCATTGAAGCCGACAACCCGGAAATACGCAAAGCCAAAGAGCTGGACATTCCCACCATGCACCGCTCCGAACTGCTGGCCAAACACGTGGCGGAACACCGCACCGTGGCCGTGTCCGGCACCAGCGGCAAAAGCACCACAACGGCAATGATATATGAAATCCTGGCCTACGCCGGCAAAAGTCCGTCCGTTATTACGGGAGCGGCCATTTTGTCGCTGCAAAAAGAGCAGGGCGTATTTGGAAACGTCTATAAAGGTGCGTCGGACCTGCTGGTCATTGAAGCGGACGAAAGCGACGGCTCCATCGTCAAATACCACCCCTATTTGGGCTTGTGCTTAAACTTGCGCAAAGACCACAAAGAAATAGACGTCCTGCAAGGGTTCTTTACGCAATTTGTGAAAAACTGCCAAAAAACCATCGTCAACGTGGAAGAAGACAATCTCAAAGCCGCCGCCGCGGGCAGCAAAACCTTCGGTCTGCACAGCGGCGACATCCACCCCCAAGACGTCCGGGCCAATGGGTTCGGATCCGATTTTACGATTAACGGCCAGGCGTTTCACCTCAACATTCCCGGCTTGCACAACGTGGCCAACGCCACCGCCGCCGTGGCCGCCGCTTTGGAATGCGACGTGGACCTGAAAACCTGCGCCGAAGCGTTGGAGAAATTTTCCGGTGTGGCGCGGCGGTTCGCCTCTATAGGCAGCAGCAACGGCATAGAAGTGATTGACGATTTCGCCCACAATCCGCACAAACTGCACGCCACCATTGACGCCGCGCATTTGCGGGGCAAAAGAGTTTTAGCTTTTTACCAGCCGCACGCTTTTACTTCCATTAAAATGCTGACGCCGGAATTTGTGGAAAACCTTAGTCAGTGCATCGGCGCCAATGACCGTATTTGGCTGACGGAAGTATATTACCCCGGCGGCACCGTGCCCGAAGGCGTCACCAGCAAAAGCGTCTATGAAGGCTTGGTCAGAAACGGCGTAAACGCCGCGTTTGACCCCTGCCGCGAACGCATTTTGGCCGAAATGGCCGCCGCCGCTCAGCCGGGAGATATTCTGCTGGTGCTGGGCGCGCGCGACCCGACGCTCACCGCGTTTGCCCAAAACCTGCTGAAACGGCTTACCACCCGTCAGAACAACCCCGACTGTTCCCGCTGCCTGCTGAGCAATTGCTGCATGGCGTTTAAAAAATAAGACCTTCATACATCAAAATCCCCAAACTAAAAAGTTTGGGGATTTTTTATGCTCCGCTAAATTTCCTTTTCCGCACGCTGCGCTTAGTTCGGCAAAGCGTCGTCTATATTCAAATCATCGTCCTGCGCTTCAGCGGCTTCTTCCTGCGTTGTTTCCGGTGCATTTTCTTTATCCAGCAAACGTCCGGTAGAAATATCTTTGCCGAAGGTGTGCAGATAAAGCAGCATCATCACCGGCAGAGAAAACGCCAGGAATCCCACACTGCCCGGTGCACACAAGTCCAGCAGCAAACCGAACACCGTGCTGATGCCGAAACTAAGCAGCGTAGAAGCCGAAAGCAGCGCGGAAACGGCGTTGGAAGCGTGGCGGGAATTATCCGTTGTATAGGCGCCGATAATCGGGGAAATATTCGTCAATCCTAAGCCCAACAGCACAATACCGGCCGCATTCGCACCCCACCAGGGCAAATTCACCGCCACAATGCCCAGCAATACGCCCGTCACGCTGAGACGGAGCAAATTGCCGCTGTTCTGTCTAGGAATCGTCAACCCGGGCAATTTCAGCGCATGTTTGGTCAACCCGGTTCCGATAAAACGTCCGACAATAATGGGTACCGTGAACAACAGCATGGAATATCCCAGCCAAGAGTTGCTCATCACGTTCCACACCGCGTTAATCACGCCGCTGAAGCCGTCCACGCCTTCCGCCGCAGCGTACATGTCCGACATCTTAAACTGCGGGAAATGCGCTTGCACCGTGCTGTTGACAAACAGACCGAAAATGCTCATATTCGCCCCGTGGAACGCAGTGGCCAGTACGCCGCGGCGAACCAATTTTTTGCGTTTCTCATGGCCGACAAGCTCTTTGAACATCTTCTTAATGGACAACACTTCTTTGCGGGAAGGATTTTCCGTCACCGCCAACGTCTGCTCATGCATTTTGAAGATATTATACGCAGACGCAATGGCCAAGCTGCCAATCGTATAGATGGGGAAGAAAATCGTCCAATCGCAAAATCCGCCAAACGCCACCGCCAATCCCATCGCAATGGGAGGCACCACATAATTGGATACGTTGCCCACCGTTTGCTTGAACACGCTGAGGTACCCCACGCGGCCGCTGTAATCGGCGCGGTGGCTGACGGCCATCAGCGTCGGTTTCATGGCCACGTCCAAAAATGCCCCGCTGATACCCAACAACAGGAACGAGGTAATTAACAGGTTCTTTTTCCACAGCTCCGGCGCGCCCAATTCCCCGCTCATGCCGCCCAACAGCCACGGCAAGGAGAAGGACAATATCGCCGACACCAAGCCCAAGTTCGTCATAATCAGACGGCCGCGGCGGTCATTGTAGCCCTTTTTGGTATAACTCAAGCGGTCTTGCCAAATGCCCACGAAGAGAGACATAATCCCCATCGCCACGGAAGAAACGCCGCCCATCAAATACATGTCCATATTACTCATGGCGAAGGTCTCTTTGGAAAACGTGGATACGACGGAAGAAACGTTGCTCATGCCGGCCAACAAATACAAACCGAACATAGGCCAGATGCGGTTGTTAATCATCAGCAAGCCTTCCGTAATTTTCTTCAGGCCGAACGAAGAAGCCAAATTCTTCCGGGAAGAAAGCTGCAGAGGGACGTCGGAGCGGATTAATTTTTTCTCCGCTTCGGTCGTTCCTTCGGCAGTCTCTTTATATTCCTGCAAATACATTTCACCTTCGGTATCGCTGACCGCTTCAATATAGACGCTCTGGTTCGGCTGGATTTTGAAGCGGCTGTCTTGGGCAATTTCCACTTTGCCGATTACTTTGCCCTGACGATACACCGGCACGGAAATAACGCCCGTCGGCTGTGCATACGAAGCATGGGTGGTTTTGGAAGAAGGAGAGGAATACATCCAATCCTTCAATATTTTGCCAAATTGCTCTTCTGCCGCTGTTTTTATATTTTCCGGCAAATTGGCTTCCGCCAAGCCTTTGGATAAAAATACTTGGTAGAGTTTTCTAAAACCGTCATTCTGGTTTAACAAATGGAAACGCCGGCCGGATTCTTTCACAAAAGCCAGCAGCGCCTGATAGCGTGCACGCGCCGCAATATCCTGCACTTTGACGGCAAAAGCAGACGCCTGCTTGTGTGCGCTCCATCTTCCGATCAGCGGAATTTTCAAAGACATGCCTTTGTAAATGACGCGCTGCAACGCCGAGGTCAAAGAAGATTCCGACAATACCGGGATAGACGCCTCCACGCGGGAAAGAGCCGTTCCTTTGCGGGAGAGAGCCGGCACCACGGAAGCGGTCTTCTTGGCGGCAAACCAATTTTTGATAAAGTTATAAATCTTGGTGACCGCATCAATCATACCCATCACGGGAATGCCCGAATATAAGTACCCGGAGGAGGATGTCGCCGAAGAGGCGGAAGACTGCGCGGAGGAGGATTGCTGCGTCACGGGACGAACGGAATTTTCAGAAAAAGGCGTAGCCGTCATTTCTCCGTTTACCAGACTCAGCCGATACCATCCTTCTTTTCCGTCAATGGTCATATGAGCGGCCACAAAAGTCAAATCGGACGCGGGAAGGTCATGAGACCAAGTTTTATACAGCACGTCTCCGTTCCCCGTGGGGGAAACTCCCTGCATGTCCGTGGAATTCAATCCGACAATCACCGGAATGGCATGTTGGTCATAATGCTGTTCAAAGGTGGTGCGATAGGCGCTGGGCACTCCGGGCGCTTTATGTGAATATTCTACGGCTATATCAAAGCTGTTGGACGCATAGATGGAACCCGGCGTAGAAGTACCCAATCCTACCTGCAGGCCGTTTTCCAAAACATTGCGTATTTTGTCTAAGGAGAACATGACCATACCGCGGAAGAAATTGGCCAGTCCGCTCATTTCTTCCGTCGGAAGCGTGGCTTTCAGCAAACCGTCGGAGCGCACTCCGCTTAAATAATTTTCAATCGGACTGCTTTCTTCTATGACCGTCAATCCGGCATGTTTAGCCAGTCCCGGGGTCAAGATTTCCGGCAGAGTCTGCAAAATGATTTTTTTCGTTTCTTCCGGCGCATTCACGGAAGCCAGTACGGAGGTCATCTCTTCCGTTAATAAAGCCGCCGCGTCCATTTGGGAGTCGGCCGGCATATATTGCAAGCGAACCGCGGCGTTGTCATACGCCGTGGTCAAGGAAGAGGCTACCAAATCCGCCACCGCATTTAAGCGGCGGTTTTCGCGGACGCGCTGCACCAGCGAAGACAAAGCACCCAATCCGTTCATGCTCAATACGCCCGACGTATTGCGCGGCGTATGCGCTCTCA
>CAMGSK010000032.1 GCA_946061795.1 uncultured Elusimicrobium sp. | reverse complement strand
TTGTTTGCACGGGGAGAAACGGTGTTGGTGGGATTGTCTGGCGGGGCGGATTCGGTGTGCCTGTTGCATTTTTTGGCATATCTTTCGCGGAAAAACCGTTTTGAATTGTATGCGGTGCACGTCAACCACGGCTTGCGCGTCGCGGCGGCGCGCGCGGATGAAAAGTTTTGCCGGGAATTGTGCAAAAAATGGAACATACCGCTGACGGTTAAAAAAAAGGCCGTCAAAACACTGGCCAAGAAATGGAATTTAAGCCCGGAGCACGCCGCGCGCAAGGCCCGCTATGCCGCCTTTGCCCAGGCGGCGCGGGAAACGGGCGCGGGCAAAATAGCGCTGGGACATCATTTGGACGACCAAGCCGAAACGTTTTTGCTTAACATGCTGCGCGGCACGCGTGCGGAAGGTCTGTGCGGCATTCCGGTCCGTCGCGCGTTGAACGAACGGGTTCGAATCGTGCGTCCATTGCTGTGCGTGACGCGCGCGGAAGTGGAAGAATATATCGCGCACAACGGCTTGTCTTTCGTCACGGACGAGAGCAATTTTGACGATGCGTTTACCCGCAACTGGATTCGCGGCACGTTGCTGCCGCTGCTGGAAAGCAAGCAACCCAAAATCCGCCGGCATTTGGCGGACATGGCCCTTCAGCTGACGGAAAAATTGAAATGATCTCTTACCGCAATCTTCACTCCCGTCCGCCGGAAGACGCGTTTGAAAACGCGGCGTTTCTTTGCTGTGATTTCGCCAAAGCGGACCTGTCCGGCATTCGTTTTGAAAATTGCTCTTTTGAAGGCTGCCGTTTCAGTGCGGCGGTGTTGAAAAATACCGCGCTGAACGGGGCGCGTTTTACCCAATGTCAAATGGCCGGACTGAATTTTCACGATTGTTATAAGCTGGTGTTTTCCGTCTCGTTTGAGGACTGCGCACTGGACTTCGGTTCTTTTTACGGCTTTTCTCTGAAAAAAACGATTTTTAAAAATTGCAGTTTGCGTTCCGCCGTTTTTACGCAGTGCGATTTGACGGGCGCTTTGTTTGAACGCTGCGATTTATCCCGCGCCGTATTTCATCATGCCCGGCTGGACAAGGCGGATTTGTCTTCTTCTTTCGGGTTTGTCATAGACCCGGAGGACAATTCGCTGAAAAAAACGCGCTTTTCCGCGTGGAATTTGGCGGGCCTTTTGGAAAAGTACGATTTGGACATCGTTTGATTTTCTTCCTTTCGTCTCCCTCTTGCATTGTTTTTTTTTTTTGATAAATTTTGCATATGAACAAAATTTATCAAAAACCCTTCCCCGGCGAGAAAAACGCCGGATTTACGCTGATAGAGCTGCTTGTTGTCGTTTTAATTATCGGTATTCTGTCGGCCGTTGCCCTGCCGCAGTACCGCATGGCGGTGGCTAAAGCGAAAGTGTCCAAGTGCATGGCGTTGGCGCGCAGTTTGGCCGCCGCACAGGAACGCTACCGTATGGCCAACGGAGAATATACGTTGCATTTTGCCGATTTAGATGTGGAAATTCCCTCCGGTTATCGCAGCATTTCCGCTCCGAATGGGACTTGGTCCGAGCAGGCCAACTATCCTGATTTTTCAATACAACCTAAGTCTGATGGATATTATTCTTATTGTATCGCCCAAGGGATTCACTACGGTTATCATTTGGATTTTCCCGTCAAAACAAAGCGGCATATTTGTATTGCCCGCTCAGGCGACGCATTCGGAAACCGGCTGTGCCTTTCTTACGGAGGAACGCAGGAAACCGACAACGGAACGTACGCCTATTATTATTGGTGACGGGGCGTTGGTTTGCGGGCCGGTTTTTTGCTTTGGATCAGTTCTTCTTCATCCATGTCCGGCCGTATGCCAAAACGCGTAATGCAAAAATCATATTTCACGGGGTCTTCCGGACAGAAGCGCGCCAGCGAGCGCGTAATGTCCAGCGCGGTTTTCATGTCTGCGGCGTTGCGGCGGGTCAGCTCCAGGGCGCGCGCGCAGCGGTGCATATGCACGTCCAGCGGCACCACCAACAGCTTGGGCGCAACATTCCAGCCGCCCGGGTCCACTTCGTCTTGACGCACCATCCAGCGTAAAAATAAATTCAGGCGTTTGAGCGCGCTGCCTTTGGCCGGGTCCGGCACCAAAGAGCGTACGTTCCCGTGTGCGCGCAAACATTGGGCAAAGTGCGCCAAGGCGCGGCAGACGCTTTCATCTTGCGGGGAAAGGCCCTGTATAAAACAAGCTTCCAAGGAGCCGTATTCTTTTAAAATCTGTTGAATGGCCAGTAAAAACGCGCACAATTGCTCTTGTGTGGTAAAGCGGTATTTAAACCCGGCGAAATCTTTTTTTAGCCGCACGGGAGTTGCGGAGAGCACATAGGCGCGCGGGGAAAAAATCACCGCGAACAGCGAGTTCAAATTTTTAGTAATGGCTTTGACGTTGCCGTAGGCGAAGCACGCTCCGATAAGGGCGGCGATTTCCCTGTCCCGCACGTCCGTCCAGCGGTGCAAAAATTCCAGCGGGTCCGGGCTGACCAGCGCCGGGCGGTTATAGCGGCGGTAAAGCGCGTCAAAGAAGGCTTTGTCTTTCTTCATACGGCTATTGTAGCAATTTGATAAGATATAATTATGTCTTCCCGCGTACTTGATTTTGCCCGTTCCCGCGGATTGCGTCTGACGGGGCTTACTTTTAATTCGGCCGAAGTGCGGCCCGGATATGTTTTTTTTGCGCTCAAAGGCGTGCATCATGACGGCAACGCTTTTATCGGGGACGCCGTGCAAAAAGGCGCGGCCCTGATAGTGTCTGCCCAGGAGCCGGCGCAAAATTGGAGCGCGGCGTATTTCCACTCCGACAACATGGACGAGGACATGGCCGACGCCGCTTATGAATTTTACGGCCGTCCGTCCGATTTCCTGCGCATTACCGGCGTGACCGGGACCAAAGGCAAAACCAGTATTTCCTATCTGGCCGAGGCGGCTCTGACGCGCGGCGGCAAAAAAACGTCGGTGCTGGGCACGGTCAATTACCGCATTAACGGCCGCGTCGTCACGGACGCGCCGAATACTACGCCGCTGGCTTTGCCGCTGTTTGCGCTGCTTAAGCAGATGCGCGACGCGCAGACGGACGGGTTGGTCATGGAAGTCTCTTCCCACTCATTGGAACAGCAGCGCGTGCGGCACATTCATTTTGATACGGCCGTATTTACCAATTTGCAGCGCGACCATTTGGACTTTCATCATACATTTGAAAACTATTTCGCCGCCAAGAAAAAATTATTTGAAGAACTGCTGGCTCCCGATAATCACAAACCGCTCAAAACCGCTGTTATCAACGCAGACGACCCGTACGGACGGCAGCTGGCGGACATGCTCCGCGGCCGCGTGCGCGTACTGAGCTACGGCTTGGAAACTCCGGCCGATTACCGGGCGGAGAATATCCGCGAAAGTCTGCACGGCACGGAATTTTCCGTCAACGGATTAAACGGAAAAATCAATTTGCTGGGCCGCCACAACGTATATAACGCTTTGGCCGCGCTGTGCATCGCCAAGGCCGGCGGCGTGGATGAACAAACCGCGCTTTGCGGCATGGCCGCTTTGCCCGGCGTGCCGGGGCGCATGGAACGCATAGACGAAGGACAGGATTATTTCGTATTTGTGGATTTCGCCTATACGGACGAATCTCTTCAGCGGGCGTATAAAACGATAGAAAATTTCAAAACGGGCCGCGTGATTACCGTGTTCGGCTGCGGCGGTGACCGGGACCGCACCAAGCGTCCGCTTATGGGCTGCACCGCCTGCCAAAACAGCGATTTGGTTTTTTTGACCAACGACAATCCCCGCACGGAACCGCAGGAGCAAATTTTCGCCGATATTCAAAAAGGCATGGAAGGATTCTCCAATTATGAAGTGGAGCCGGACCGCCGCGCCGCCATTTTTAAAGCGGTCAATGCCGCCCGCCCGGGAGACGTCGTCATTGTAGCGGGCAAAGGCCACGAACAAACGCAAAAAATAGGCCACACCGTACTGCCGTTTTCGGACCAGCAAACCGCGCGGGAAGCCATAAGGGGGAAACGTGTTTAAGCCGGAAAAATTCGCGGGGAAAAAAGCGTGCGTGTTGGGGCTGGGCCGCAGCGGGAAAGCGGCGGCCGGACTCCTACTCCGCCGCGGATTTCCCGTTTTAATCAGTGAAGAACATTGCGTTTCTCCTGCTTCCGTCCCGGCCGGGGCGGAGGTGGAAACCGGGGGACATACGGAAAAAGTGTTTGAATGCGGGTTCATCGTCAAAAGCCCGGGCATTTTCCCCCGCCATCCGGTTTTAAAAGAAGCCCGCAAACGCAAAATCCCCGTATTTTCAGAATTGGAGGTCGCGCTGGCTTTTGCACCCAAAGGCGTGCGGGTGCTGGCCGTCAGCGGCACCAACGGCAAAACGACGACCACTTCTTTGCTGGGGGAAATCTTAAAAGAATATTGCGCATGCCTGCAGCCGCGCCGCCGCGCGTTTGTGGCGGGCAATATCGGCGCGCCCGTTTCGTCCGTGGCCGATGAATTGCGCCCCGGAGATTTTTTGGCGGTGGAAGTTTCCAGCTATCAGCTGGAGGACAGCACGTTTTTCCGTCCGCACGTAGCCTGCCTGCTCAATATTACGCCGGACCATTTGGACCATCACGGCGGCATGGACGGCTATATCCGCGCCAAGGCCCGTTTGTTCAAAAACCAGCGCGCCAATGATTTTGCCGTGCTGAACGGCGGAGACGATATTTGCGCCTCTTTAGCCGGAGCGGTGAAAGGCGCGCTCAGCGCGTTTTCGGCCAAGCCCAAACATGCGCTCAAAACGGACGTGTTTTTTGACGGGGACGAAATTATTTTCAGCGCGGGCTATCATTTGTGCCCGCCCAAACTGAAGGGGATTCATAATGTGGAAAACGCCATGGCCGCGGCTTTGTGCGCGTTGGCCGCGGATGTGCCGGCTGACGTAATTCAGTCCGTTTTTTCCCGGTTTGAACCCATGGAGCACCGCATTGAACCCTTCGCCCATCACCGCGGCGTGGTGTATGTCAACGATTCCAAGGCCACCAATTTAGATTCCACCGTCATCGCACTGCAGTCCTTTGACAAAGTTCCACATATTTGGCTGATTTTGGGCGGGCGTGACAAAGGAGCCTCTTATGAAGCCTTGCTTCCGTATATGGAAGGGCGATGCAAAGAAGTGCTCAGCGTCGGCGAATGCATGGACAAAATAGAACGCGAACTGAAAGGTTTTCCCATTACCCGCTGCGGCACGCTGGAGCGCGCGGTGGAATATGTGTTTGACCGTGCGAAAAAAGGAGATGTGGTTCTTCTGTCTCCGGCGTGCGCGTCGTTTGACCAATTTAAAGATTATGAGGAACGGGGCCGCGTGTTTAAAACGCTGGTGACGCGGCGTATCAAGCGCAGTCGTTCCGCAGGATGATTTTAAAAAAGAAGAAAGCCCCGGGCGTTATGGTCCGGGGCTTTGCTTTGTCTGGATTGTTTGGTTATTTTTGCATGGTGTGCAAAATGGCCGTTTCAATTTGTTGCGTGTATTGCGCGCGCAATTCTTTGAGGCGTTCCACTTGCGCCTGCCGGGCGATGCGGCTGCGGCAGACGGCGTTGCTTTGCAGGTCCAGTTCCTGATACAGCGGCTGGGCGGCCTGCGCGGCGTCTTGGCCGTATTGTTTGCGTATGGTTTGCAAAGCTTTTTGGTTCTGTTCAATCAGGCTGGCGCACATGTTCATGGGGTCCTGGCTCCATACGGAATCTTTGACGGCGCTGAAGTGTTTGGTTTGTCCCGCGCAGGCGCACAGTACGGCTGCGGCGGCGCAGAGCGGAATGATTTTTTTCATAAAGCGGCTCCCTTATTACAATGAGTATAAATCCAACGCGTTTTGCGTGGTGATTTCGGCCAGTTTTTCCACCGGCACATCCAAATAATCCGCCACCCACTGGAGAATGAGCGGAATATTGGACGGGTCGTTTCGGGTCCCTCTTTTGCCTTGCGGCGAAAGATAAGGGCAGTCCGTTTCCAATACCAATTTGTCCATACCCGCTTTTTTGACGGCTTCGCGGATATATTCGTTTTTCTTATAAGTAAAACATCCGTTAATGCCCAGCAGCAGGCCGTGGTCCAGGGCTTGTTTGGCCTCTTCGTAGCGGGCGGAGAAACAATGCAGCACGCCCGGATGTTTCAGAGAAGCGTCCGGTTTCCATGCGTGTTTTAAAAGAGCAAACGTTTGGGCGTACGGTTCGTATTCTTCCCCTTCCCGGCGGACGTGCAGGACGACGGGTTTGTGCGCGGCGTTGGACAAAGTCAGCATTTCTTCAAACACGCGCAGCTGTGTTTCCTTGGGGCATTCATGCAAATAAACGTAATCCAAGCCGATTTCTCCCACCGCCCGAACGTTCGGGTCTGCCAGCTTTTGCGTCAAATCCGTCCGTGCCGCCTCGTTGAACGTGTGGGCAAATTCCGGATGGATGCCCAATGCGGCGCAGATACGGCCGGGGTACTGGGCGCACAGAGCCAAAGCCGCAGACCATTCATCGGTTTGGCAGCCTATCTCGGTCATTTTTTCCATGCCGCAGGCAAAAGCGCGCTTCAACACTTCCGGGCGGTCCGAGTCAAACGCCGGGTCATTGATATGGGCATGCGAATCAATAAATTTCATAAGCATATTTTAGCTTTTTAGACGCAAATGCAGAAGAGGCGGATGTGTATGGGGATGTCTGGCCCGCAGATTCTTCTCGGTTTGCCGAAAGTCGTCTAATCCAAAAAACGCTCTTGCCTGCGGGCTTCGTCCTTTCTATACTCAAGAAAAGAAACGGACGGTCTGCGGGCCAAAATTAGCAATCTAAATTTGGGGTTGACAAAAATAAATTAATTGTTGTACACTATTAGCAGACTTCCAAAACGAGTGCTAAAATAAGGCGGAAAGGTCAGACGGCGCTTTAAGGAAACTTTATGAGAATACTCAAACCCGAAGTGGCCAAAGAAAGAAAAGAGAAAATCCTGCGCTGGGTGGTGCAGCAGTTTGTGGAAAACCGCCGTCCGGTTGGTTCCCAGCTGATTGCTTCCAGCGCGCTGAAAGATATTTCCAGCGCCACCATCCGCAATATTATGAAAGATTTGGAAGATGAGGGATACCTCTATCAGCCGCACACGTCCGGCGGCCGGATCCCGACCGATAAAGCTTACCGCTATTACGTGGACTATCTGATGGGAATGCAGCGCATGGCGGCCCAAGAGCGCGAACGCATTGAACAGCAATACGATGAACGCGTGGGCGAACTGAACAATGTCATGCTGCATACTTCCCGGTTATTGGCGCGCCTGTCCGGTGCGGCGGGATTTGTCTATGCGGCCAACGTGACGGACCAGGTGGTCAAACGGCTGGACTTCTTGCCGATAGGCCCGGGATTGATTTTGGCCGTTTTGGTGACGGAATCGGGCATCGTGCGGCACTGGCCGGTAAGACTGGGATATGATCTGTCGCCCGCCAAATTGCGCATGCTCAGCGGATTTATCAATCAAGAAATTGAAGGCATGACGCTCAAAGACGCGCAGAAATTCTTATGGCAGTACATGCAGTCTGACCACCGGGAAATCGCCGATGTGGCGGATTTGGCGGTGCAAGTGCTTAAAGACATGCAGAAACCGCAGACCGCGGCCGAAGAACTTTATGTGGAAGGCATTGGCCGGATGCTGGAGAATACCGAAGAAGCCGATTACGAAGACCTCAAACAGATGATGCGCGTAGTGGAAGAGCGTCAGCGTCTTTCGGGCCTGCTGGCCGAAAAAATGGAAGATTTGCGCCGCAGCGGCAAAGAGGTGGCCGTCAGTATCGGCAGCGAAAACGAACTGAAAGAATTGCAAAACGTCAGCATCGTTTCCTCCGCTTACCGCGTGGGGGACAAAACGGTGGGCATGCTGGGCATTATCGGCCCGAAGCATATGCAATACACCAAAGTCATGTCTTTGGTGAAATTTATGGGGGACTTGCTGGAGGGCAGCATCAGCGCCTGGAACGCGCTGCCCGGCAAAGAAGACGACTATGAGTAAAAAACATCACAAACGTGAAGACGGCTTGACGGAAGAAGAAGCGCGGGACTTGCCGGCCGATTCGGAACCGGAAATCCACGTTTCCGAAGCGGAAGAAACGGCGCAGCCCGCCGCTCCGGCCCAGCCCGATTATTACGACAAATATGTGCGTCTGAGCGCGGAATATGACAACTTCCGCAAACGCACCGACCGGGAAAAAGCCGCGCTGCTTGCCTACGGGAAAAAAGAATTCGCGGAAAAACTTCTTCCCGCTTATGAAGTGCTTTTGCGCCAGCGCGACAAAATGCAGACGCAAGAGCCCGGCAAAGAATGCGCCGCGGAACTGAAAAACTTTTTGGACGGCATAAAAATGGTTCTGGGGGAACTAGACAAAGCGTTTAAGGCCGAAGGCGTGGAAAAAATGGACACCATAGGCAAACCCTATGACCCCATGACGCAGGAGGCCATCGCCACTTTGCCGGCCAAAGCCGAGCAGGACGGCTTGGTGCTGGAAGAAGTACAAATGGGATTTATGATGGACGGAAAGACGCTGCGCCCCGCCAGAGTGGTGGTGGGCAAAGCGGGGGAAGAAGCATAAAAGAAGTGATTATTTATTGATTTGGAAAGGAGAGTAAAATTATGGCTAAAATTATTGGCATTGACTTGGGAACCTCCAACACCGCCGCGGCGGTCATGGAAGGGGGCAGAGGAACGATTATCCCGTCTGCGGAGGGGAGCTCCGTCGGCGGTAAAGCGTTTCCGTCTTATGTGGCGTTTACCAAAGACGGACAGCGTTTGGTGGGCGAACCGGCCCGCCGGCAGGCTATCGCCAACCCGGAAGGCACGGTGACCGCGTTCAAACGCAAAATGGGGGAAAATTACAAATTTAATCTGCGCGGACAGGAATTTACGCCGCAGCAATTGTCCGCTTTCGTCTTGCAGAAAGTGAAAAAAGACGCGGAAGCGTTCTTGGGCGAACCGGTGGAAAAAGCCGTCATCACCGTGCCCGCTTATTTTAACGACAACCAACGCCAGGCCACCAAAGACGCCGGCCGTATCGCCGGGTTGGAAGTGGTGCGCTTGGTCAACGAACCGACGGCTGCCGCCTTGGCCTTCGGCATTGATAAAGCCGGCAAAGAGCAGAAAATTCTGGTCTTTGACTTGGGCGGCGGTACGCTGGACGTCACCATTATGGAAATGGGTGCGGAAGGCACGTTTGAAGTGCTCTCCACTTCCGGTGACACGCAGCTGGGCGGCACGGATATGGACAACGCCATCATCGCGTGGATGGTGGACGAATTTAAAAAGAGCACCGGCATTGATTTGTCCAACGACAAACAGGCCCAACAACGCTTGAAAGAAGCGGCCGAAAAAGCGAAAATTGAGCTGTCCTCCACCATGGAAACGGACATCAACCTGCCGTTTATCACCGCAGACGCCACCGGCCCGAAACATTTGGAACTCAAATTGTCCCGCGCCAAACTGGAAAGCTTGGTGGACAATATCGTCAAACGCTGCGGCAAATCCATTGACCAAGCTTTGTCCGACGCCAAACTGGACGCCAACGGCGTGGACCGCATTATTTTGGTGGGTGGCCCGACCCGCATGCCTATTGTGCAGAAATATGTGGAAGACCACGTGGGCAAGAAAATTGAACGCGGCATCGACCCCATGGAATGCGTGGCGATCGGCGCCAGCGTGCAGGCCGGCATTTTGACCGGGGACGTCAAAGACGTGTTGCTGTTGGACGTCACGCCTTTGTCCTTGGGCCTGGAAACGTTGGGCGGCGTGTGCACGCGCCTCATTGAGCGCAACACCACCATCCCGACCAAAAAGACGCAGATTTTCTCCACCGCGTCGGACAATCAGCCCGCGGTCACGATTAACGTTCTGCAGGGTGAACGCCCCATGGCCAAAGACAACGTGCCTTTGGGTAAATTTGACCTTGACGGCATTCCTCCCGCTCCGCGCGGCGTGCCGCAGATTGAGGTCACCTTTGACATTGACGCTAACGGCATTTTGAAAGTGTCCGCCAAAGACTTGGGCACCGGCAAAGAGCAGCATATTACCATCAGCTCGCCCAACAAACTCAGCGACACGGAAGTGGAACGCTTCGTCAAAGACGCCGAAAAATTCGCTGAAGAAGACAAAAAACACAAAGAATTCGTGGAAGCGAAAAACGAAGGCGACAGCGTGCTCTATCAGACCGAAAAAGCCTTAAAAGAGTACGGAGACAAAGTGTCCCAGGATGACCGCTTGGCCATTGACCGCGCGTTGACGGACCTGAAAGACGCGCTCAAAGGCGACGACGCGGCCAAAATCCGCTCCGCCAAAGACGCGGCTTTGCAGGCCGGACAAAAGCTGGGAGAAGCCATGTACAAATCCCAGCAGCAGGCCAACGCCGGCGCGGCGGGTGCGCAAGCCGGAGCCCAGCCGGGCCCGGACGCGGCCCAGCAGGCGGCTGGAAACAACGGCGGCAAAGACGACGTGGTGGAAGCCGAAGTGGTGGACAAATAAACGTTGTTTGAACCCATACACAAACCAAGGGGAGCCAAAAGGCTCCCCTTGGTGTTTTAAGCGGATGTTTTAGGATATTTGTTTTCTGTGTGGATTAGTAAACTTCCGGGTCCGTTTGAAAGGGTCCGTACCGCTTGCCGGCGCGGGTTTGGGCGATAAAATACGCCAAAGTTTTTTCGTAAAGTTCCGGCCGGTTGGCCCGCCGAAAGAGATAGAGCGTTTTCATCGTCATTTATTATAGCAAAAGTATTTTTCCTGTATGGAGCACGGTGTTGCCCGGGGCTTGCATTGTTTTTTTTTTTTGATAAATTTTGCATATGAACAAAATTTATCAAAAATCTCTCTCCGGCTTAAAAAACGCCGGATTTACTCTGATAGAGCTGTTAGTGGTGGTGTTAATCATCGGTATCCTGGCGGCTGTCGCGTTTCCAAAGTACCAATTGGCGGTGGATAAAAGCCGGTATGTGTCAAAAATGCAGTTTGTGGATTCTGTTTGGCAAGCCCAACAGCTGTATTATTTAGCTAACGGAACGTATGCAATGCGGTTTGAAGATTTGGATATTGGTATTCCTGCCGGGCTGCAACATGCAAACTCTCCGGGAGAAACCAGCGGGAATGATAGATGGGTGGCTGATTGGGGAGAATATGGTATTCGTTCAGACTATGGCTACGGCTCTTATGTAAGTTTCCGCCTGAACGGACGTCCGGGCGGTTCATATAATTATGCAAATTATTTGCGCCATTTTCGGCAAAATATCCCGGCTAAGTGTTATGCCGGAAATGAAAGGTGGGATAAAGTGTGTTTATCTCTAGGAGGAAAACTTGTGAACAATACTCCCGGCATGCATATTTATGATTTGCCATAGTCCTCTTTTGATGCAATCAGCCCCGGGTTGCCGCCCGGGGCGTTTTTGTGCGCCGGTGCGCCAAATTTCATAAAATATATATTATTAGATTAATTGATATTTTACTTATTTATGCCTACCGCCATGAAAGAAGATTATTATGAAGTATTAGGCGTTGCCCGTACGGCCAGCGCCGCGGAAATCAAATCCGCTTATCGCCGCGCCGCCATGAAGTGCCATCCCGACCGCTGTCCCGGAGACAAAGATGCCGAAGAGCGGTTTAAAAAAGTCAACGAAGCCTTTTCCG
>CAMGSK010000031.1 GCA_946061795.1 uncultured Elusimicrobium sp. | reverse complement strand
TCCGTTGTCGCGAAGGTCTTGGAAGTATGTTACCATCTGCTCGCAAAACTCGTCCCATATTTATTTTTACCGAGGAAAACACCATGACAGTCAGAGTCAGATTCGCCCCTTCGCCGACGGGATTTTTGCACATCGGGGGCGTGCGCACCGCGCTTTTTAACTACCTTTTCGCCAAAAAGAACAAAGGCACTTTTTTGCTCCGCATTGAGGATACCGACGAAGAACGTTCCACCCAGGCCTCCACGGACGCCATTTTTGAGGGCATGCAGTGGATGAAGCTTAACTGGGACGAAGGCCCGATGCCCGACGGCTCCGACAAGGGCCCGGATGCGCCGTATTATCAGGCTATCCGCGCCGACCAGGGAATTTACAAAAAATATATTGACCAGCTTATTGCCGAAGGCAAAGCGTATAAATGCTATTGCACGGAAGAAGAGCTGGAAGCCAACCGCCAGAAATGCCTGGCCGAACACCGCCCGCCCAAATACAGCGGCAAATGCCGGGATTTGACCCCCGAGCAGCAAAAAGAATTGGAAGCGCAGGGCCGCAAATACGTCATCCGCTTCCGCATGCCGGAAGAAGGCGACGTGGAGTGGGACGACATGATCCGCGGGCACGTCAAATTCGCCAGCAAAGATTTGTATGATTTGGTCATCCAAAAAACCAGCGGTTATCCGACCTATAACTTTGCCGTGGTGGTGGACGACCACCTCATGCGCATGACGCACGTCATCCGCGGCGACGACCATATCTCCAATACGCCCGCCCAGATTCAGATTTACCGCGCGCTGGGCTGGAAAGAACCGGTGTTTGCGCACCTGTCCATGATTCACGGACCCGACGGCAAGAAATTGTCCAAACGCCACGGCGCGACCAATGTGGTGGAGTTCCGCAATATGGGGTATTTGCCCGAAGCGCTCAAAAATTACCTCGCGCTTTTGGGATGGGCCACCAGCGATTCCCAGCAGCTGTTCGCCGAAGGAGAATTGGAAGAAAAATTTGATATTTCCGGCTGCCAGCCCAGCCCGGCCGTCATGGACCCGGAAAAGCTGAACTGGATGAACGGCGAATACATCCGCCAAACGCCGATTGCGAAATTGACCGACTACGCCATGCCGTTTATTGAAAAAGCGGGCATTGACGTGAGCAAAGTGTCGCGCGAGCGGCTGGAAGGCATTGTGGGCTTGGAACAGGAAAAATATAAACTTTTGACGGAAATTCCTGATTTGATCCGCTTTTTCTTTGAAGAACCGGTTTTTGAAGCGGAAGCCTTGGAAAAAGTGTTCGGCAAACCGGAAGCCAAAGCCGTGCTGGAAGGCATGATTAAAACATACGGTGAACTGGCTGATTTTACCGAAGCTTCTCTGGAAGCCGCCGCGCGCGGGTTTGCCAAAGGAAACGGCTATAAAGCGGGCCAGGTGTTTCACCCCGTCCGCGTGGCCGTATCCGGCCGCACGCACGGACCGACGCTGTTTAAAATGTTGGAATACATGGGAAAAGATACGGTGGTGCGCCGTTTGACGGCCGCCCTGTCTTATTGTAAATAACGGGCATGAAATATTGTCTCTTTGAGAGCGGCGACGTAGTGGGACCTCTGACGGCGGAGGAAATTTCTCTCCGGTCCGGGTTCGGCCCCCATACGTTTGTTTGCCCCGAAGAGCACAGCGAAGACGAGGCGTACTGGAAAGAGGCCTGCGCGTACGCGGACTTTGGCTTTGAGCCGGAGGTGCCGCTGACGGAAGCGTCTTCTGCGGACGAGAGCCTGTCCAATGAAAAATCTGCGCCGAATCCGCCTCTTCCTGTGAAAAGCAAGACGGATATTCCGCCCGCCGTTTTGGAAACTTCTCCTGAGCCGTTCCAAAAAGAAGAGCCGGCTCCCTTGTCGGCCGACCGCCCTATTTCCGCCATTTTGCTGGAAGCCGCGGAAGAAAAGAGCCTGGAGGAAACAACCGCCGCGGCCAAAAAAGAAACCTTTGCTACCCTGGACCAAGCGGTCTCTGCTCCTGCGCCGGAGGATACGAAGACGGAAGAGCCCGTAGTGGATTTTCAAACCGTATCCGGCGCCAAACCCAGCCCCATTGAAGAGTATTTCAATACTATCCGCAGCGGGGATTTGGGAAATATTTTAGGCATTCCCGACGCCAAAGAAAATTCGGACATGAGTCTTTCCCGGGCGATGCGCAGCCAGTTTGAAAAAACGGAACCTCCCGCAGGTCCCGTTTCGGAGGAAGAATTAAAAGACCCGTTTGATGCGTTTTCTTCCGTACCCGCCGAGCCGTCCCAAACCTTTTTGGAATCGGCGGAACCTGCGGCCTTCCCGTCTCAGCCTGCTAAAGAGCTGGAAAACGTCAGCCTGAAGTCTCCCGCTGAAAATGCGCTTCCGACGGGAACAACCGCCGCCGCACAAGACGCCGGCGTGACGTTGGAGCCGCTCCCGCCGCAAAAGGACGAAAAGGCCGCTGACGGAACAGACGTTTCTGCTTCCTCTGGGCCGGATGACGCTTCCGCAAAAGAAGAGGCGCGGCTTCCGTCCGTTAATCAAAATTTTCCTTCGTCTGGGAATTTTCCGGCGTATTCCGCCCCGAAAGAGCCGAAAACGCCGGACGCCGTCACCACCATTTTAGACGGAAAACTGGATGTAAAAAAAGAAGAATCGGACCTCGTAGAGCCGATTAAAGCCGTAGAACCGTTGGAACGGGAGCAAACGGCGGCCTCTTCCTCCGCAGACTCCTCCGCCCCCGTATTTACTCCGAAGGAACAAAAACACGGAAAGGGAAAACAGCTCTTTTTTATTCTTGGCGTGCTTATCCTTTTGGCGGGCGTACTGTTGCGGTTGTCCGCTTCTCAGCTTGCGTCCAATCCGAATGTATCGCCCCGTCCGGCCGAGGAGTCGGCCGTTCCCGTGCCGCCGGCGGCGGAAACAGCCCGTCCCGAACCTGTTGTTCCGCAGGTACCCGCGGTGCAAACTCCTTCCGAACCGACGGATCCGCTGGAATTGTCCAAGCAAGTGGCCCAGCGGCATGAGCTGGGCAAAGGGCGCGGCACTGTGGAAGAATATTTAAACAAACGCTACGCGGCCGAACTGGCGGCGGGGTATTCCTCCGCATGGTCTTCGGAGCCGCTGCACCGCAACGTATATGTGGTGAAATACCGCCTGGCCAAAGCGCGCAAAGAACCTATCGTATATATTTTTCAGACGGACGTATCCAAAAAGAAATTGACCGGCGCGCTAAATAATATTACACTGGATTTGGTGGGCAAAATCAGAGATTAGAGAGGGTTGTTATGGCGGAGAACGCACAAAATACAACGACGGAAGAAACCGGTAAATATAAAACCATCATTATGGACGATTTGTTCCAAATTATGAAAAAGAACAACGCGTCCGATATTCACCTGACGGTAGGCGTTCCTCCGGTGCTGCGCATTCAGGGCCGGCTGTATCAGCTCTCCCAGTACGAAGCGCTCACGCCGGAAGAAGCACAGCGTTTGATTTATTCCATTATGAATGACGAACAGCGCCAGCAGTTTGAAGAGACGCTGGAGTGCGATTTTTCGTTCGGTTTAAAAAATTTGGGCCGTTTGCGCGTTAACGTGTATAAGCAAAAGGGCTGCGTGGCCGCCGCTTTGCGTTCCATTCCCAATGACTTTAAAAGCTTTGAAGAATTGGGGCTTCCTTCCGTGCTGTACAATTTGATGAAGCTTAACAAAGGCCTGGTGCTGGTGACCGGGGCCACCGGTTCGGGTAAATCCACCTCTTTGGCCAGTATGATCAACTATTTGAACATGCACGAAAGCAACCATATTATCACGGTGGAGGACCCCATTGAGTTCGTGCACCCGCATAAACGCAGTATCGTCAACCAGCGTGAAGTGGGTGCGGATACCAAATCTTTCCAAGCCGCACTGAAACACTTCCTGCGCGAAGACCCCGACATCATTCTGGTGGGCGAGTTGCGCGATATTGAAACCATTGAAGCCTGTCTGACGCTGGCGGAAACGGGTCACCTGGTGTTTGCCACTTTGCACACCAACGACGCCATTCAGTCCATCAACCGTATTATTGACGTGTTCCCCGCCAACCAGCAGCCGCAGGTCCGCACGCAGCTTTCGTTTGTGTTGGAAGCCATCGTTTCCCAGCAGTTGTTGATGGGCTTGGACGGAAAGCGCGTCATGGCGGCCGAAGTGCTGATTGCCAACTCCGCCGTGCGCAACTTAATCCGCGACGGAAAGGCCGAGCAAATCATGAGCACCATGCAGACCAACGTCGGTATGGGCATGATTACCATGAACCAGACGCTGGGCGACTTGTATATCCAAAAGAAAATTTCTTTCCAGGAAGCCATGTTGCACAGCAGCGACCAATCCGGCTTAAAAGGATATTTACAACAAAAGACGGGTCTGTCCACGTTTAAATAAACTTTTATTCTCGCCGTTTTGTGGGTTTTTACCCGCGCCGTATGCTTTTTCCCGTGGAGTAAGCGTGTTTTGGGAAATTTGTGCGGCGCGGTTGTTTTTAAAAAGCGTCCCGGTCCCGCCCGAGATTCGGCGGATGCCGGCATATGAGGAAGTGTATGGAACGGAAATGGTCTGTCGCTCAAAATTTGAAAGAAACGGTCAAAAATCCCAATATCATTATCAAAGGCGTTCACAGCTATTACAGCAACGCCTGGGGCGCGGATTTTGAAGACGACTGCGTCCGGTATTTGTACGGGGATGAACACAGTTTAAAGAATTGGACTTCCCGCTGGGAGCCGGATAAGCTTTATATCGGAGATTATGTGTGCATCGGGGCTCAAAGCGTCATTTTAATGGGCGGCAACAGTACGCACCGGATGGACTGGTTCAGTTGCTATCCGTTTCCGGAGCAAATAGATAAGGCCTACCGGAGTAAAGGAGACACCGTGATCTCCGACGGAGCGTGGATTGGGATGCGCGCGCTGATTTTGCCGGGGACTCGCATCGGGGAGGGCGCTGTGGTGGGAGCCGGCGCGGTGGCCGGGGGCGTATTGGAGCCTTACACCGTATATGCGGGCAATCCGGCCCGCGAGATAAAAAAGCGTTTTTCTAAAGAAATCATCGCCCGTTTGTTGAAATTAAAAATTTATGACTGGCCGGAAGAGCAAATGCTCCGTTTGCGTCCGCTGTTGTGTTCAGACGATATTGACGCGTTGGAACGTGAAGCCGGCAAATTCGTCCGCCGGGCCGGAGAGTGAACGTGGAACAACTGCTGGAAGATTACAAAAGTCATCTTTCGTTTGAACGTCAGCTCAGCCCTCACACGGTGGAAGCGTATGCGGCGGACGTGCGGCATTATCTGGAGTATTGCGCCGCCAATGAAAAAGATCCGCTCCGCGTTCCCCCCGAATTTTTGGACCAGTTTGCCTATCAACTGCGCGTGATTGAGCGCCTTTCCGCCTCCAGCATACAACGCAAACGGGAAGCCGTAAAAAGCTTTTATAAATTTTTGTTGATTGAGAACCGGATTCAGGAAGACCCCACCCGTTTTTCCGCCGCGGCCAAACTGCCCGGCCGCATGCCGGAGCAATTGTCCCGGCAGGAAATGGAGCGTTTGCTTTCTTTTCCCGCTGAGAAATACGACGAAGTGCGCACGCTGACCATTGTGGAACTGCTTTACGCCGCCGGTTTGCGCGTGAGTGAATTGGTGAACCTGCGTTTGGAAAACGTGGACGTTAAAGAAGGGTGGGTGCTGGCGTTTGGCAAAGGGGGCAAACAGCGTTTTGTGCCGCTGCACCCCTCTTGCTGCCGGAGACTGAAATATTATCTGTCCGTACGGGAAGCGCATTTTGCCAGCCGGACGGTGGGTTCGGAGCTGTTTTTAAACAAAAGCGGCGCCAAAATCAGCCGCCAAAGCGTATGGAAAGATCTGGCCGCATTGGGGCGCAAAGCCGGCATCTCCCGGCCGCTTCATCCGCATTTATTCCGCCATACGTTTGCCAGTCATCTTTTGCAGGGCGGAGCGGATTTGCGCAGTTTGCAGGAAATGCTGGGCCATTCCAATTTGGTGACGACGCAAATTTACACCCACTTGGACGTGGGAGATTTAAAGACAAAACATAAAAAGTGCCATCCTCACGGATAAATCGGCCGCATCCCGGCCCTGCCGCGGTAAAAAGCCAAAGGCTGATTTTATCCCTTAAAATTGTTAGAATAAACAGTATGAGTACCGATAACTTCCAAGACATTGATAAAAAACAACAAGCGCGCTGGGAAAAGGAAAAACTTTTCGCCAGTCCCAGACTGCCCAAAGGCAAAAAGTTCTATTGCCTGGACATGTTCCCTTATCCGTCCGGAGCGGGTTTGCACGTGGGACACCCCGAAGGATACACCGCATCCGACATTCTAACGCGCTACAAACTAATGAACGGGTTTGACGTACTCCATCCGATGGGGTGGGACGCTTTCGGTCTGCCGGCGGAAAACTACGCCATCGCCACCGGCATTCATCCGGCGGAAACGACGAAAAAGAATATTGACAATTTCCGCAGACAAATTAAGTCGCTGGGTTTGGCTTACGACTGGGACCGCGAAACCAACACCACCGACCCCGAATATTACAAATGGACGCAGTGGATTTTCCTGCAGCTTTTCAAAAAAGGACTGGCTTATGAATCCACCGTACCCATCAATTGGTGCCCTTCCTGCAAAACGGGCTTGGCCAATGAAGAAGTGTTCAACGGCAAATGCGAACGCTGCGGCCACCCGATTGAGCGCAAAAATTTGCGCCAGTGGATTTTGAAAATCACCGCTTATGCCGAACGCCTGCTGGAAGATTTGGACGGGCTGGACTGGCCGGAAAGCACGCTGACCATGCAGAAAAACTGGATCGGCAAAAGCAAAGGGGCGGAAGTCACTTTCCAGATAGACGGTTCCAAAGACAAACTGACCGTATTCACCACGCGTCCGGACACGCTGTTCGGGGCGACGTATATGGTGGTGTCTCCGGAGCATCCGGCTTTGGCGCGCATCGTGACGGAAGAGCAAAAAGAAGCGGTGGCCAAATACCAGGCCGAGGCCGCCAACAAGAGCGATTTGGAACGCGGAGACCTCAATAAAGAAAAAACGGGCGTATTTACCGGGGCTTATGCGGTAAACCCCGTCAACGGCAAAAAAATCCCGGTCTGGACCTCCGATTACGTACTGATGGGCTACGGCACCGGCGCGATTATGGCCGTCCCGGCCCACGACGAGCGTGACTATGCGTTCGCCAAGAAATTCGGCCTGGAAATTATTGAAGTCATCAAGTCCGACAAAGGCGTCAAAGAAGAAGCCTTCACCGGCGACGGAGAGTTGGTCAATTCCGGATTTTTAAACGGCTTGCGCGTGCGCGAAAGCAAAGCCAAAATGATTGAATGGCTGAAAGAGAAAGGCGTCGGCCAAGGAAAGACTACCTATAAACTGCGCGATTGGGTGTTTGCCCGCCAGCGCTACTGGGGCGAACCAATTCCTTTGGTACATTGTGAAAAATGCGGCGTCGTACCGCTGCCGGAAGAGCAGCTGCCGCTTCGCTTGCCCGATATGAAAAATTTTGAGCCGTCCGGCACCGGCGAATCTCCTCTGGCCAACGCGGAGGAGTGGCTCCAAACCACCTGTCCGCATTGCGGCGGTCCCGCCAAGCGAGAAACCAACACCATGCCGCAGTGGGCCGGCTCTTGCTGGTATTATCTGCGCTATATGGACCCGCACAATGAGCAGGCCCTCGTGGACCCGGAAATTGAAAAAGCTTACGGTCCCGTGGACTGCTACATCGGCGGTGCGGAACATGCGGTGCTGCATCTGTTGTATGCGCGTTTCTGGCACAAAGTGTTGTTTGATTTGGGCGTGGTGCACACCAAAGAGCCGTTCCAAAAACTGCGCCATCAGGGCATGATTCTGGCGTTTTCCTACCGGGACAAATTGGGCGCGTACCACGGTTATGACGAAATTGATTTCAAAGACGGCAAAGCCTTTTTGAAAGCCACGGGAGAGGAGCTTTCTCCTATGGTGGAAAAAATGTCCAAGTCCAAGAAAAACGTCATCAATCCCGATGATATTCTGTCCCAGTACGGTGCGGATGCTTTCCGCATGTACGAAATGTTTATGGGACCCTTTGAAGCCAGCAAGCCCTGGGACATGAAGGGTATAGAGGGCATTGCGCGTTTCCTGCGCCGCGTGACGGCGTGGAACGATGCGGTAAAACTTACCACCGCCAGCAATCCCAAAGAGATTGAAATTTTGAAAAATAAGACGGTTGCCAAAGTGACCGAAGATATTGAAAATTTCCATTTCAACACGGCGATTTCTTCGCTGATGGTGTTGTTCAACGAAATCAGCAAGCTGGAAGCCGTCAGCCAGGATACGTTTGAGACGTTCCTGAAATTGCTGCATCCGTTTGCGCCGCATATTACCGAAGAAATTTGGCAAACCAGCGGCCACAGCGGTTTTTTGGTGAAACAATCCTGGCCCAAAGCGGACGCGGATTTGATTTCCCAGGAAACGGTGGAAATCGGCGTGCAAATCAACGGCAAAGTGCGCGACCGCGTGAAAATCGTGGCCAGCGCGTCCAAAGAAGAAATGGAAAAAACCGCTTTGGCTTCCGAAAAGGTCAAAAAGAATCTGGAAGGAATGGAAATCAAAAAAATCATCATCGTGCCGGCGCGCATTATCAGCATTATCGCCGCGCCCAAAAAATAGGAGACCCGATGAAAAAAATTCTCTTCTGCGCCCTGTGCGCTTTGACGCTGGCCGCCTGCAGCACCGAGGGGGCGTTTTATAAACCCCAGGCGCAGATTATGCCCCAGCACATCAAGAAAATAGCCATACGGCCTATCCTTAACAAGACGGAAATTTTCGCCATGGAGGACAAGCTGTATATTGAGCTGTATGACCAGTTTCTGAAAAACGGGACCTATCAGGTGGTTGGCGAAAACACCGGCGCGGAAGGCGTCATCGTCACGACCATTACCCGTTATTTGAACGTGCCCGTGCAATATGACAGCCAGCTGATTCCCACCGTATATAAAATGGACGTGTGGCTGGATGTGGTGTTGATGGATAAATCCACCAACCAGCCCGTCTGGCGCGAACCGGCCTTTTTGGGAACGCAGGTATATTCCGCCTCCACGCTGCCCGGAGGCTTGACCGAGCAGCAGGCGCGCGAACGCATCTGGCAGAAACTCTCCAAAGACATCGTCAAGCGCACGGTGGACGGCTTCGGCTCCGTGATGAGCGAAAGCAAACGCAAAGTCATGCAGAACCCGGAATATACCACCATTACGCAATAATGCCTAAATCCACCGCCGCTAAAATTGCGCAATCTCTTGAAAAAGGAAATGTTTCCCCCGTCTATTTGCTGACGGGGGAAGACTTGTTTCGCAAGAAAGAAATCATCCGCAAAATTACGGCGGCCGTCCACCCGGACGATTTCAACATTTATTCTTCTTCCTGCGACAAGGCGGACTTCGCCGAAGCGCTCGCTTTGGCCAACACCGCGCCCGTATTTTCGGACCGGCGTTTGGTGGTTTTAAGCGGGATTGAAAAACTGCGCAAAGACCCCAAGGAAGCTTTGGTCCGTTATTTGGAAAACCCGCTGGACACCACCGTGCTGGTTCTTACGCACGATGACGCCAAAAAATTTAAAGCGGAAAAAGCCCTTGCCGCCGCGGCCGCGGCGCACGGAGAAACGGCGGACTTTGCCGAACTCAAACGTGAGGAACTGGCCATGTGGGTGGGCAACCGTTTTAAAGAAAACGGTTTGAACGCCCGTTTTGACGCGGTGGAAACTTTGTGTGAAGCCGTCGGCGGGGATTTGACCGCATTGGCCGGAGAGATTGAGAAAATGGCGTTATACGCCGCCGACCGCGAAGACAAGAGTGTTTCCAAAGAAGACGTATTGGCCTGCGTAGGCTTTTCCAAGGAAGAAAATCCGTTTGAGCTTTCCAATGCCGTGCAGTATTTGAATAAAAACAAAGCGCTTGCGTTGACGGATAAATTGCTGGACGGGGGGGAAGATCCCGTCGGCGTATTGGGTAAAATTTCGTATCCCGTACTGAAAATGGCCCGCATCAAACGCATGGTCAACGCGGGGATGGCCCCGTCGGACGTGGCGCGCGCGGCGGGACTGATGTTTTGGGAAAACTCGTTGGTCAACAACGCGCGCAATTTCCCTTCCGAAGAAATATTTTTAAAAACGCTGGACCGCATTATTGAAGCAGATAAAGCGTTTAAAACTTCTTCCGCCTCAGACCCCAAAACAATGATTAAAGGCGTGCTGATGACCTTGTTTTCCGGTAGATGATTTTTGGGTTTGTGTTTTGTTCGCCCCGGTTTTGGCCGGGGCTTTTGTTTGCTTTGGGGCGAAACTGGGAAAACGGGGAGACTAAATTTTTTCGCTTCCCGCCGGACGGATGTGGCCTTCGTTGGAGATGGAGGCTTTGTCTCGCAGCTTGCGGTGGTATGTGACGGCAAAGCGGTGTACCTCGTCGCGTATTTCCATCAGCAGGTTCAGCGCAGGGTCCCCCAGCGGGAGCTTGATGCTTTCTTCCTGCCCGGGCACGTAAATGCCCTCGTGCGTTTCGGCCAGCGAAATCATGGGAATATACAGCCCCGCTTTTTCGCACGCATTGAGTGCGGCGGTGATTTGCGCTTTTCCTCCGTCCAGCAAAATTAAGTCGGGCTTTTGCGCCGGGTCGCGCTTGATTTGGCGCAAGCGGCGAAATACGCTTTCCTGCATCATGGTAAAATCGCTCCCGCCTTTTTCCGGCAGTTTGGAGCGGATTTTAAAGCGGCGGTAATGTTCGTGATTTTTTTCTCCGTTCACGTAGCAGACCATACATCCCACCGCTTCGCGGCCGAAAAGGTGCGAGTTGTCAAATGCTTCAATGTGTGCGGGCAGCCGCGTGAGCCCCACGATGTGCGCCAGACGTTTTAATTTGTCGGAATTTTCTATCGCTTCGGTAATTTTTTCGTCTTTGTAGCGGCTGACGACCACGCGCTCGCGCATGTGTTCCAACGCCTGCAAAAAGTTGCGGTACACGGCGGCTTGTTCATATTGCATTTCGGCGGAGCGTTCTTTCATCAGCGCGGTGATTTTTTGCGTGATGTCTTTGAAATCTCCCTCCAGAAACAGGGCCATCCGCCGCGCGATTTGGCGGTATTCCTCATACGATATTTTCCCTGCGCAGGGAGCGGGGCACAGCCCCGTATGAAAATATAAACAAGCGTTTATTTTCCGCGCGTCCAATTCTTTCTCCCGGGAAAAGTTCCACTTGCACGGCCGCAGCGGGGCGTATTTGCTCTTCCACAAAAAACGCATCAGCGACCGCACAATGCTGGATTTGGGATAAGGGCCGAAGTACAAATCTTTTCCGGGCAGTTTGCGCCGCGCAATGCTCAGGCGGGGAAAATCTTCCCCCATGGAAAGCTTGAGATAGGGATATTGTTTGCCGTCTTTACCCATGGAGTTGAAAAAGGGCTGGTATTTTTTGATGAGTTTTTCTTCCAGAACCAGCGCGTCGCGTTCGGACGCGGCGGTCACGTAGTCTATTTTCCAAATCATCGGCAGCAGACTGGGCAGTTTCCAACCGCGGGAATAGAGGTTGCTGTCTTGGAAATATTGTTTGACGCGGTCGGCCAGATTTTTAGCTTTCCCTACATAGATAACGGTCCCTTCCCGGGAGCGCATAATATATGGAGCATTGGATATGTTGGGAATATCCATGAATGGCGCAGTAGAGGACGAGGTGC
>CAMGSK010000030.1 GCA_946061795.1 uncultured Elusimicrobium sp. | reverse complement strand
TCGACCTTTAAATCTATATACATGAATTGCATATGCTGTAAGTGTAGAGAAGTAATGCCAGTCCGCTCTTTCCCACCAGCTGCGCATCTTAAAGCAGAGCAAACTGGTGAAAAGCCGCAGAGAGGGGAAAATTGTGTTTTACGCATTGGCGGATGAACACGTGAAAACCATTTTCAAACAAGGGTTGGACCACGTGCGGGAATAGGGGGAATTATGGGACATCATCATACGGAATGTTCTTGTTGCGGACACGGGTGTTGCGCAACACGGAAAGAGTTCTTTCCCCGGGGAAAAACGGCTATTATATCGGGAGGAGTGCTGTTTGTTGCGGCCTTGTTATTTCCGGCGGGATATGTTAGTAAGGCGTTGTTCGTGGCTGCTTATGCCGCCTGCGGCGCCGGCGTGCTGGTAAAAGCCGCGTCCAATATCTTGCATAAAGATTTTTTGGATGAGAATTTTCTGATGGCGCTGGCCACGCTGGGAGCGTTTGCTTTGGGGGAATATCCGGAAGCGGCGGCTGTGATGCTGTTTTACCAAATAGGAGAGCAGTGTCTGGACTGGGCGGTTAACCGCTCCCGGCGCAGCGTGCGCGCGTTGCTGGATTTACAGCCGCAAACCGTCCGGGTTCTGCGGGAAAACCAATGGAAAGAAGTTCCGGCGCAAGCGGTTCAGGCGGGGGAAACTTTTTTGGTAAAACCGGGAGAAAGAATTCCTTTGGACGGCCTGGTGTTGAAGGGAACGGCTATGGCGGACGCTTCGGCTTTGACGGGGGAATCTCTTCCCGTTCCTGCGGAAGAAAACAAAGAATTGCCGGCGGGAGCCATCGTATTAGACGGTGCGCTGGAAATGCGCGCACTGCGCCCGTACGCCGCTTCCGCGGTGGCGAAAATCTTGGAACTGGTGGAAAACGCCCAGAGCAAAAAAACGCCGGCGGAACGTTTTATCACGCGCTTTGCGCGCATTTATACGCCGGCTGTGGTTTTTGCGGCGTTATTGACGGCTTTTCTGCCTCCGTTGTTGTTTCCGTCGGCCAAGCTGAGCGTGTGGGGCTACCGCGCGCTGATATTTTTGGTCATTTCTTGCCCGTGCGCGTTGGTGTTGTCGGTCCCTTTGGGTTTTTTCGGGGGAATCGGCGCGGCGGCGCGCCGCGGGGTGCTGATGAAAGGAAGCGGCGGTTTGGAAGCCTTGGCCAAAGGAGCCGTCATGGTCTTTGACAAAACAGGTACTTTGACGGAAGGCCGTTTTGAAGTGAGCGGAATTTATCCTGCGGCGGGTTTTGACCCGCAGCGTTTGCTGGAGTTGGCCGCTTATGCGGAAAGCACTTCCAATCATCCTTTGGCGCAGGCCGTTTGCCGCGCATACGGCCGGGAAATAAACCGCGCCCGCTTGGGGCGGAGTACCGAAACGTCCGGACGCGGAGTCTCTGCGGAGGTGGACGGGATGTCCGTCCGGGCAGGAACGCCGGAATTCGCCGGGGCGGCGCAGACCCCTTCCGCACAAATCCCTCACGCAGCGGCGGTGTTTGTCAGCGTTGACGGCAAATATGCGGGGGCTCTCTCTTTGTCCGACCGGGTCAAAGAGGACGCTGTTGCGGCCGTTAAAGAATTAAAGAAACAAGGTTTTGGCAAAATCGTTATACTGACGGGAGACCGTCCCGCCGCCGCGGCCGCCGCGGCGCAAAAAACGGGCGTGGACGAGTTTTACGCTTCACTGCTGCCCCAAGACAAATTGGAAATAGTGGAACGTTTGATGCGGCAAAAGCCCGCGGGCCGGACCCTGCTTTTTGCCGGGGACGGAATCAACGACGCTCCCGTTCTGGCGCGTGCAGACGCGGGAATTGCCATGGGGGCGTTAGGGTCGGACGCGGCCATTGAATCGGCCGACATCGTGCTGACTGACGACAAACCCTCCAAAATCCCCCAGGCGGTGCGTTTAAGCCGTTTTACGTTGGGCGTGGTGAAGCAAAACATCATGTTTTCTTTGGCGGTAAAAGCGGCGGTTATGGCGCTGGGGCTTTTGGGAGAGGCCACCCTGTGGGAAGCCGTGTTTGCCGACGTGGGAGTCTCCGTATTGGCGGTGCTGAATTCTCTGCGTCCGCTGGCGTATAAAAAATAAAGTTCTCAATAAACAAATGGGAAAGGATGCCGTGGAAGAAAGCGTTCTTTCCCGTTTAAAATATGGGATAATGATTTTATGAACGATATACGGATTATTTTTTCTGATTTGGACGGCACCTTGTTAAATTCCGCCCACCATATCCCGGCCGCTACGGCGCAGACGCTGCACGCGCTGCGCCAAAAAGGCGTTGACTTTTGTATCGTTTCCGCGCGCCAGCCGGCGGCCATACGGCCTTTTATGCGTGAACTGGGGTTTTCCTGTCCGTATATCTGTTATGGCGGAGCGTTGATTTTAAATGCGGACGGAAAAGAAATAGAACAAACGCGTATGGACGGCCTTTCGGCGCGGGAAGTGTTTCAATTTGCCCGGAAACACCGCGACGTTTCCTGTTTCGGCGCATATGAAGGGGATTGCTGGTGGGCGCAGGACGTTTTAGACCCGCTGATTCAAACGGAAAGCCGCATTACCGGCGTGACTCCCCGTCCGTTTCCGCCGAATCTGGACGGCATGCGTCCGCATAAATTTATGTTTATTGTTCCACAGCCGGAGCGGTGCAACAGAGTGCTTGCGGATTTGGCCATGGCTTTTCCTTCCTTGCGTGTAGTTTATTCCGGTTTTGGCAATATAGAGGTGACGGCCAAAGAGGTCAGCAAATCCTCCGCCATGCAAAGAGTTTGTGCTGAGTTCGGTTTATCGGTCCGGCAGGCGGCGGCGTTTGGGGCCATCCTCAACGACGCCGATATGCTGCGCGCGGCGGGATTGGGGGTGGCCGTAGCCAACGCATCCGGGCCGGTTAAAGCCTGTGCGGACCAAATCACGCTCTCTAATGACGAAGAAGGCGTCCGGCATGCGCTGGAAAAGATTTTTAGAATCCGCCGCTAAAAAATCCCCGGCATTCGTCCGGGGAATTTTTTTAATAAGGCGGTCTAATAAAGATTTATTTGCGTCGGTATTTGTTTTTCTTAAAAATGTGTTCGTCATAGGTGCGGCTGAAGTCGTGACGGCCGGTATTGTCCGCCACAAAATAAATGGCGTCAAAATCCGGCTCCGGATTGAGCACGGCCAGCACGGATTCATAACTGGGGTTGGCAATAGGGGCGGGGGGGAGCCCGTTGTGGCGGTAAGTGTTATACGGAGACGGATCCCGCAAGTCCTTATACGTTAAGCCTTTTTTCCAGTAGCGGTTTTCCCGGAAGTTAAACCCCAGCGCATATTGCACTGTCGGGTCCGCTTCCAGGCGTTTGCCTATTTTTAGCCGGTTTAAATAGACGGCGGCTATTTTGGGCCGTTCGTCATGGAACACGGCTTCTCTTTCCACAATGGAGGCCACCGTCAGCGCTTCCCGTTCCGTCAGAGACGTGGGATATTGGTGAAACAAGGGTTTAACACGGCGGTTGTATTGGGCCGTCATGGCATCCGCCACCGCCTGCGCGGGCGTGTTTTCCGCAAAATAGTAAGTGGAGGGGAAGAGTTTGCCTTCCAAATTGCGCGTGCGGACAATATCCAAAAACGCCCGGGGATTGGTAATGTCGTTGGCGGCCAGCACTTCCGCAATTTCTTCGCTGCGCCATCCTTCCAAGGTGGTAATTTTGGTCAAATGCAGGCATTGGCCGCTTTTGATGCAGTTGAGCACGGATTCCGCAGGCATGGAAGTGCGCAAATCGTATTTGCCCGCCTTTAAATCTTTGGAAGAAGAAGACAAACGAAACAGGAGTTTGAACCAAAACGGGCTGTATATTACGCCGCGGGTCTGGAGATTTTTGGCCACTTCGGAGGCCGTTTGGCCGGGCAGAATTTCAAACACCAAAGGTTCCCCGGTTTGAAAATAATGCAGTTTGACGAACAGCGCCAAAGCCGCCGCCGCAAACACCGCCGAACCCGCCGCTATCCATACCCGTTTATTCATACGATTTGGTTAATGGGCCAGTTTAAAGAAAGCTCTTTTGCCTGCCTGCAGTACGTCCCCGTCCTGAAAGGATAAAGGCCCGTCCTGGGTGATTTTCTGCCCGTTTAAACGAATCGCTCCTTGCTCTATCAGCGCCCGGGCTTTGTTTTTGCTTTGGGCCGCTCCCGCTGCAAACAACACGGCGGAAAGAGCCGCTCCTTCGGCGGGTTTTAGCTGGGGCATATCGTCGGGATTTTCTTTTTTGGAAAATACTTTTTCAAAATTTTCCCGCGCCGCGGCGGCCGCTTCCGCTCCGTGAAAACGTTCCGTCAGCAGTCCGGCCAGGCGTTTTTTGGCCTGCATGGGATGTTCGGCTTTTACGGCGGTTAAATCTTCCGCGGTGAGCAGTTCGTAGTAGCTTATCATCAGCTCATCGGAGATAGACATCAGCTTGCCGAACATATCGTTCGGCGCGTCGTTGAGGCCCACGTAGTTGCCGTAGGATTTGGACATCTTTTTCACCCCGTCCGTGCCCACCAAAAGCGGTACGGTCATGGCGATTTGAGGTTCCTGTCCGTTTTGTTTTTGCAGCTGGCGTCCCACCAGCAGGTTAAAAATTTGGTCCGTGCCGCCCAGTTCCACGTCGGCTTTCAGCGCGACGGAATCCTGGCCTTGAAATAAACTGTAGAGCACTTCCAGCATGCTGATGGGGCTGCCCTCTTTCATGCGTTTTTTGAAATCGTCGCGCTCCAATACTTGCGCCACCGTCACTTTTTGCAAGGTTTGCAGAAGTTCTTTGCCGGAAACAAAAGGGTCCAGCCATTCGCTGTTAAAACGCACTTCGGTTTTGGCCGGGTCCAGCACTTTGAAAGCCTGGTCGGTGTAAGTTTTGGCGTTCTGCAAAATTTGTTCTCTCGGCAAGACGGGACGGGTGGAATCGCGCCCAGACGGATCGCCCACGGCGGCGGTAAAGTCCCCAATCACCAAGACGGCGGTATGCCCCAAATCCTGAAACCGGCGCAGCAAAGACAAGGCGACGCTGTGCCCCAAGTGCAAATCGGCACTGGTAGGGTCGCAGCCCAGTTTGATTTTTAGTTTTTTGCCACTTTCCAGTTTCTTGCGCAGGCCGTCCAAATTTACTACATCTACGCATCCGCGGGTTAAAAAGGAAATTTGTTCATCCAGGGTCATATGGGTTTTCTCCATGATAAAAACGGGTGTTTTTTATATTTTAGCATATGCGGGAGAGGAAAATGTCCGTCCGGTTAAAAAATTCTCCGGCGTAAAAACAGAGGCTTCGCATAAAAAAACGCGCCAGTACCCCGCGGGGGCGGCGCGTAAAAACGCAGCGGAAAAAAGCGTTATTGGAATAAGATTCCCATCAGATACATAGACGTCAGCGCAATGACGGTTCCCAAGAGTATTCCCAATCCAGCCGTTAAATAAAACACGGAAGGTTGTTGAAAAAACGGAATAAACGGAAGGGGTTTGTCTCCAAAGTAGTTAGGGGACTGCGGGGCAGTTTTCAGAGCGAAAAACGCCCATACGAAAATGCCCAAAACGCTGACGGCGGCCGCGGCCAGCGGGGAAAGCCTGGCCACTGCGAAAGTGATTACCGCATAAAGGATATACCACCATAAAGAAAGTCCGAAATCGTGCAGACGGCGGGAATAAAGCGCCAGGCCCGCCCAAAACGCCAGGACCGACACCGGCAAAGAAATCAACATAACGCGCTCTTGCAAAAAGCCGGCCTGTTCGCTCCAAATCGAAAAAAGCAAATTGCCGTACGTCAACAGATTGCAGCCTAGCCCTACCGCGGCAAATTCTTCTCGGCCTGCCCGGGGGGCAAAACGGAATAAATTTTTCCAAGACATGTTTTTCTCCTTTTCAAACCAAACGTTTCTTCGGGTTTATCTTCCAAAACCGGGCAAATGCCGGTTTTTTTGAGCGGGCGGAAGCTCATGTTGTTTGCGGTAGAATGTTCGCCCGGACACTTTGGAAAGCGTTAATAAAAAGTGCCTCTTTTATTTAAAGAGTGACTTAATTCTCCAGCCAGTCGGGAAGTTTTTTGGCGGACTGGTAAAAAGCGGCCAAATGTTTGGGCGACGGCTTTTTCCCGTCCGGTTTCCCCGCCAAAGACGCCGCTTGTCCCAAACGGACGGAACCGTCTTCGTTGCGTTGAAAACGCTGGAAAGAGCCGTCCGGTCGGATAAGCATGGCGCGTTGAACATAGGTCCGTTCCGGTTCCCTTCCGCCCAGCGGCTGGGACAAGACGAATTCTTCGGGTGAAGACTCGTATTCTTTCATCGTCACGATTGTGGAAGCGGGGACGTCGGCGACGGCTTGAAAATGTTTGATTCTTCCGTCTTCGGAGAAGAAAATCCATTCCCGGTACGTGCCGTCCGGATGATAACGGCGGATCAACTGGGAGTTGCCCGATTCATCAAAAAAGACGACTTCGCGCAATGTATTCCCTTCGTCAAAGAACTGCTGGCGGAAAGTCCATAATCTGCGGAAACCCGAAGAGGAACGGCGGGCACGCCTGAGGATAGAGGGAAGGACTTTTTGCACGCGCAGCGTTTGTCCGCCTTCCTGCGCTCGGTACTGCCAGCAGTTTTGTCCGCAATAAGAGGCTTCCTCCTGCCAGACGACCGGGTCCGCCAAAGAAGCCGTTTGCGGTGCATAAACGGCCAGTCCGGTATAATCTTGCAGCGTTTGCGCTACGGCGTTTAATTGGTTTTCCAAAACCGGCATGGCCCGAAATGCGTCCGGCGTTTTTCTTTTTTGTGTGTCTAGCATCCACCAGCTTCCGCTTAGCAGAAGTATCGCAAAAAGCAAAATAAGCGCGTCGGGAAGCAAATAGGAGGGGGCGGCGGGTTCCGGGTGTTCGTTGTTAAGGACAGGCAAGACCAGCAGCAACAAGATGATAACGGCCGCCGCGGCCCAACCGTAGGGAATAAAATTCGCCGCTATCAAGAGCGCGCTCCACCAAGGGTTCAGCCCGATATGGCGCAATCTGCGCGCCGCGCAAAACAGGAGGCAGACTTTACCCAGAAAAAGACAAACCGTTAAAGTGGCCGACGCCAAGGCCGTCAGTTTGGGCAGAGAGAACGCTCCCGCCGCATATAACAGCGCCCAATAGGCCGCCGTTCCCGCCAAGCCTGCGGCACACGCCAAACAAACCGCGCCCAGCATTTCTTTGCGCCCGGCCTGGCCGGCCAGAGAGAGAATCCGTTGAAAATATTTTTTCATTTCTGTCTTTTCCTCCGCAACATATATTCAGAGTATATCAAATTCTATGAATAAAAATCGTACGGATCCGCCGTCAGTTTGAAGTCCGTTTTTTTGAGCGGAGCCAACGCGTCCAACGCGCCCACCAGTGTGGGAAACTGTTCGGGCGAAACTTTAAATAAAACATATTGTTTTCGCAGGACGTCTGTTTTTTTGCCGGTTTTGACCGGTCCCAGCTTTTCCAGCGCAAACGGAGCGCCCGCTTGAAGCACCCGGGCCGTTTGTTCGTCCAATAAGGCGCGGTCCTTGCTTTTGACCAACACTTTGACCAGCCGCACAAAAGGCGGATAAGAAAAGCTTTCTCTTGCCAGCAGTTCTTCTTGCGCGCAGGAGCGGTAAGAAGCGTGCAAACTTTCAAAGGGATAGATGTCGGGGGAAGAAGCCTGTACCACCAGTTTCCCGTTCGGACGGGTAGAAAGGAGATGTTTGAGCTTAAAAAGAAGCTGCCCGAATTTTTCCGAAGCGCGGAAATCGGGGCTGTCCAACTCCAAATCCGCATCCACCACGCCCGCCAGCGTGACCCGGGAAGAGAGCGCGGCTTCCAGCGCCAGGCGCGTGCCTACCACGACGTCGGCTTCCCGCCGTTCCAGTGCGTTGAGCGCGTCATGCCCTTGCCCGTCTTTGTTTTTCAGCGTGTCCGAATCCAACCGGACGATGCGCGCTTCGGGCAACAGTTTGGCCACCTCCGAAGCGACTTTCTGTGTTCCGCCGCCGCGGGATTTAAAAATTTTATTTTGGCATTGCGGACAGGTTTGGTCCATGTTCTCTTTATGTCCGCATTTTTTACAGACCAAGCGGTCTTGGCCTTCTTCGTCTTTTTCCCTTGCCAAAATGGCGCCGCATTTTTTGCATTTGGCGTATGCGCCGCAATTGAGGCAATAATAAGCGTTGGCGTAGCCGCGGCGGTTTAAAATGAGCAAAGAAGCGTGCCCTTCATGCAAGTTTTCCCGCAGCTGTTCTAACAAAAAATCGGAAAGAATGGCGGAGCGTTCTCCTTTTTTAGCCGTAATTTTGATTTGTGCTTTTTCTTCTTTGCCGGGAATAGGTTGGTCCAGTTCCAGCTTCAGACAATCCTTTTCATGCAGCGTTTCCAGAGAAGGCGTATCCGATACCCGCACAAACAAAGCCTCGTGCTGTTCGGCCCGGCAGCGCAGCAAATCCCGCAAATGAAAATAAGGTTTATTTTCTTCTTGTTTGTAATTATCGTTTTCCTCTTCCAGCATGACGGCCAAACGCAGGTTTTTAAACGGCAGCAGTCCGCCGGAACGCGCCGCCACCACGACGCACGGAGAGCCGCTGGAAATATGGGAAAAAATCTTTTTCTTTTGACTCAGCGGCATTTTGCTGTGCCAGGCCAGCGTGACGTTTTCTCCAAAGCGTTTGGCCAGCTTCCGCGCGAAGTTTTGCGCCGCGAATACGTCGGGAAGAGTAATCAAAATCTGGCCGTAGCGGCTCAATGCTTCTTGGCTCAGACGCAAGACCGTTTCCGTTTTACCCGCGCCGGCAGGGCCGGACAGCAATGCGCAAAAAAAGCCTGCGTCCAGCTTTTGTTTTAAAACATTCAGCGTTTGTTTCTGGGGCTCGGTTAAAGCAAAAGAAGGTTCATAAAAAGATAAAGCCGGGCAGGGAGGAGGCGGATTGAGTTTGAAGTAAGCCTGCGGGGGAACCAGTGCAAAGAGAATTTGTCCGATAGGGCCGCCCCAGGTTTCTTTCATAAAACGGGCCAAAGGGAACAGGTCGGAGCCGAAAACGGGCCGTTCGTCCAATACATGAGTAATATTTTTGATTTTATCCAAGGCGAAAGCGGGAGTTTGTTCCACCCGGGTAATGAGTCCCGTGGTCAGGCGGGGGCCGAAAGGAGCGGTCACGCGAACGCCGGGGCGTACAAGAGCTTCCAATTCTTCCGGTACGGCATAATCAAAGTCCCGGTCCAGCGGGACGTCAAAAACCACTTTGCAATACATGATTACGCCGCCGGACGTTTGAGACCCATCTCCGCCATCACCATTTGCAAATCGGCCCAGGCGTCTTTTTTCCAGCCCGGGTTGCGCAGCAGGGCGGCGGGGTGATAGGTGGCTAAAATCTTGACGGGAGTTTTCAGTTCTACGCTGTCTAAATGAAGCAAATGAAACCGCCCTCTCAGCGCGCCGAGGGATTTGGTGTCGCTGATGAGCGCCTTGGCCGCCACACCGCCGAGCGCCACGACGTATTTGGGGGAAATGGCCGCAATTTGCCGCTCAATGTATTTGCGGCAGACGGCGATTTCGCCTTGGTTGGGGGCGCGGTCGTTGCCGCGGGCTTCGGGATTTTGAGGGTTGACCATCGGGTGGCATTTGGCGATATTGCCGATAAATACGTCTTCGCGTTTGAGTCCCATGGCGGCAATCATTTTATCAAGCAGCTGTCCCGCGCGGCCGATAAACGGGCGGCCTTGGTGGTCTTCGTCAAATCCGGGCCCCTCGCCGATGAACATCAGTTCCGCGGCCGGGTTGCCTTCTCCGGGGACGGCGTGTAAACGGGTATCCCCCAGCGGGCAGCGTTTGCACGCGCGGATTTCCTGGGCGATTTGGTCTAAAGCGGCTTGTTTTTCTGCGGCGGACACGGGGACCTCCCTGTCGGATGAGACGGATGAAACGGCGGGCGTTTGCACCGGTGTTTGCACAGGAGCCGAAAGCTCGGTTTCTTCTGCGGCGCGCGGCGTTTCCTGCAGGGAAAGAGGCGCGGGCTTTGCGTGCGACAGTTCGCGTTCCCGTACAAAACGTACGGTCAAACGGTCTTTGGCGGAGGACGTTTCTGTTTCATCAGCAGAAGGCGCGGCGGCCTGAGTGAAGGCCGCCGGCGTCAAATCGTCTTCTTCTCTGCTGCGCAGGAACGCTTTAAATTCCGCCGCGAGAGCGCGCACGTCTTCTTTCATTTTACAGCTTCATCGGTTCTTTGGCTTTGCGCTCGGCTTCTTTGCGGGCTTCTTCCTGGGCTTTCAGTTCGGCTTCCAGGTTTTTGCGGCTGATTTCCAGCACGGCGTCTTTGCTCATGCGGCCCGAAAGAATATCGTCCAACGCCACTTTAATCACGACCGCGTGGGGTTGGTTTTTGTATTCGGCTTGTTTTTTGAGTTCTTTGGCCCAGATGGACGCCAAGACGACCACGTCATAGCGGTCGCCGTTGAAGTTCATCAATTCGGATTCAAAGACTTTCTCGTTGTTGGTATTGGACATGACTCACTCCCTACATCTCTTTAGATAGTTTTAAATTTTTGGCTTTGCGTGCGGTCTTCAGCCGTTCGGCGCGGATAATGCACGCCGCATCCGCCACTGCGTTTTTTAATTCGTCGTTCATCACCGCGTAATCATAACGGCCGATTTCTTTCATTTCTTTTTTTGCCGTTTGTAAGCGAAGCTCCACGTTCTGGGTGTGGTCTTTGCGCGCGGCAATGCGCTCTCTGAGAACGGAGAGAGAGGGGGGAAGAATAAAAATTTTTACCGCCTGCGGATACTGGGCTGAGACGGTTTTGGCTCCCTGCACGTCAATTACCAACACGGGACAGCGTCCTTGTTTCAGCACGGCGTTCACGCTGGTTTTGGGAATGCCGTAGTAGTTGGCGTGCACTTTGGCCCATTCCAGCATTTGCCCTCTTTTTACGGCGCGGAGAAATTGCGCTTCCGTCCAAAAATGATAATCTTTTCCGTCTTTTTCTCCGTCACGCGGCGCGCGCGTGGTGGCCGTCACTACGCGTGAAAGGGTTTTGTCCTTTTTCAGCAGACGTTCCACGACGGTGGTTTTCCCGCCGCCGGAGGGAGACGATATGATAATGGGAAAAGGTTTCATTTCTTTTATTTTAGTAAATATTGGCGGTGCGGTAAAGAGCAGGTGGGGTATAAAAAAGCCCGCGTCCGAACGGGCGCGGGCAATGCTGCAAAAGACGATTACATGCCGGTGACGACGGTGCAGACTTCGGCGTACACGGCATAGCCTTTGATTTCTTTGTCAATAGAAGCCACTTTGGTGATGCGGCCGTTTTTCTTGGCGGCTTCAACGGACATATCGCCGCTGATGAGCAGACCCAAAATGTTTTTACCGCAGGCGCGGCCCACTTTTTTGCCGGTGTTGCCGGTCACCATCAAGGGCTGGTTGCTCTGGATGAACAAAGCGTGGCCCACTTCGGTGCTGGGGGTGGCGCAGGCGGCTAAAGCCATGGCGGCGGCCATCATAACAAATACTTTTTTCATGTGTGTTTTCTCCTCAATCTCCAAAAATAGGCGAAACAAGGTTCGCTTTTTGGCGGAAAAAGAAATTTTTTCCTCTTCTATTTTAGCAAATTATCAAACGAAGAATGAAAGTCTTTAATTGGTTTGCCCCAGCTGCATCAGTCGGTCCCGCTGTACGGACAGGACGCCCGGCGTTTTGGAAAAAAAGCGAATCATTTTTTCCATATTTGCGCCCGGGGCAATTGTTAACGCTACGGCGTTAATATAGCGGTAGTCGTAAATAATTTGCGCGTTTTTGCGCCGTGCGGCGCCAAGCACGTTGTTTTTGCCGTTCTCTGCCTCATAAAACACCAACAACGTTCTTTCGGAAACATTTTCTTCCCGTTTATTCGTTGCGGCGCAGGCGGCCAGCATTATCAAAAAACAAAAGATCCATAATAGTTTATTCATGTGGGAGCTCCGTGGTTTTGCTGGCATAAGGGCATTTTAACGCTGCTCCGCCTGCTACAAGTGTTTTTTTCATGGATTATAAATAGCCTTTGGGCATAGGCGGCGGAGGAGGAGCCCCCGCATCCGCCAGAGCCTTTATGAGAGCGTCTTTTAGTTCGGCATCGTATAAATTGGCAAAATCACTCTTCACTTTTTGTTTTCGCTCCTCGTTTACAAGGGTTTTGCTCGTTAACACAGGCCATTCGCTTTTAACGGAGTTGAGTACGTT
>CAMGSK010000029.1 GCA_946061795.1 uncultured Elusimicrobium sp. | reverse complement strand
CGTGCTGATGGTCACGCACGACGTACACGCGGCAAATTTTGCTGACGCGGTATATACGCTGGAAAACCAACGGCTTGTCCGCAACAAATAAATCCCAGGCGGAAGCCGTTTAAAAATTTATTAAAAACCCCGGATTTCTCCGGGGTTTTATTTATAAAGCAATTTTCAACTTTTTAGCCAAAGCTTTTAAAATGCTTTTGCCGCGTTTTTCCGCAGGCAGATTTTGTAAAGCCTGAAACACTTCCAGCTGAACTTGGGAGAGCTCCGGCGAAAAACCGAAGATTTCCATATAATTTAAAAACTCCACCATTTTCACGGCGACGTTTAAATCGCCCGGTTTTTCTTTGAGTTCCCGCGCATAGCCCAGCAAACGTTTTTGCGCGATGGCGTTGATTCTGCCGCTTTCCAGCGTCAGCCCCAGCGTACGAACGTCGTCCATCAGTTCTTCCAACGCGTTGACGTCCACCGGGTCTTTTTCCAGTTCCGCCAGCAAATCCGCCGTCAGCACGTAATCCGCCACCGTAGTAAAAGCCGCGGGGAGCGGCGCGCCGATATATTTTAATCCGCGCACGGCGGGATATTGCTCTTCAAAAATACGGCCGAACTCTTCCCCCGTCTTCCGGGATACCCGCTCCAACACCCCGTCTATTACGCTGCGCTGGGCGTCTTTAAAAAACGAAGAGAATGGATAGACGGACGGGAAACGCTTGGCAATTTCCTCATGCAAGGTTTCAAAGTCCCCGCCACGGGCCGTTTTCTGCAAGAAGGCAAACGTTTCCGCGGCATTGAGTTCGTCAGTCCGGGCGGCCCCGCACGTAATATGCGCGCCGCGCGTCTGGCACACGGCAAAAGCCATTGGGCATTCTTCCAGCGTGACGCGGTTTTTGAGCGTCAGCGTTCCGAAATACAATCCGTTTTCTCCTTTTGTTTCCCGCTCAAAACGGCAGTCCTGCGCATAAAATGCGCCTCCTTCCATGGTACAGGCGTCTTCTTTTGGGAATTTTGTCAGCACCAGCTGCAGCGCGGCTTTGGCCGCCGGCACAAAAGAAGGTTTGACAAAACGCTCATAGACCACCGCGCCGTTTTTTAAATCTTTCAGGTTGCTGGGCGCGTCGGAAAGCAGTTTTACAAAACGCGGCTCCACGTCCGCTCCGCCCATGCGCCGGTTCAATTCCAAGGCCCGCGCGGCGTATTGCAAAATCTGCACGGTTTCCAGCCCGCTGATTTCGTCAAAAAACCACCCGCAGCTGGTGTACATCAGCATGGCGTTGCGCTGCATTTCCAGCAAAGCCAGCGCGCCGGGGCGGTCATTCCAGGCTTTTTCCGTGGCGTGACGCAGAAAAAAGCGGTGTTGCGCGTCCAGGCTCCGGTCCAAAATCAGCTCTATATAATCGTTGCGGGCGGCCCAGGGATCTTTAAAATATTCGCGGCCTTTTCCCTCAAACGTTTTTATCATTTCGTCCCGGATGAAATCCAGCGCTTTGCGAAGCGGCGCGCGCCATTTTTGGTTCCAGCCCGGTCTTCCGCCGGAATTGCAGCCGCAGTCGGCTCTCCAGCGTTCCACTCCGTGGAAACAACTCCAAGACGTATTCTCAAAAATTTCCGCTTCATACTCCGGCGGATATTTTTCCAAAAATTCCCCATAAACGGTCAGATTCACGTCTGGCATATCCATGACGCGCTTTAAACAGCAGGCCAAAGCCATATCGGCGAATTTCTGATGATGGCCGTAGGTTTCGCCGTCCGTGGCGATGTGCATGAGCTGCGGCTCCTGGCGGCGGTCATACGCCCCCAGCAAACGCCCGGCAAAATTTTCGCCGCTTTTGAGCGTATCCGAAAAAGCAATGCCTTGCGAAACAGGACCGTCATAGAAAAACAATGCAATGCGCCGGCCGGAGGGTAATTTGCACAAATAGGCCCGTTTTGGATCCACCTTTGCCCCGGAAACGTCCGTCCAGTCTTTCGCGCCGATCTTGCGTATGCGCGCGCATTGGCCCGGGGCCAGAATGACGTACTTCATTCCGTGAGCGGCCAGCACTTCCAGCGTTTCGGTATTGCAGGCGGTCTCGGCCAGCCACATGGCTTCCGGCTCCCGCCCAAAACGTTTCTTAAAATCGGCAAGCCCCCACTTTACCTGCGTTTCTTTATCCCGCGCATTGGCCAGCGGCATAATGACGTGATTGTACACCTGTGCGATGGCGGAGCCGTGCCCGCCGAAGTTTTCCTGGCTTTGCTTATCCGACTCCAGCACCGCCTGATATACGCGCGGCGCGTGCGTTTCCATCCAAGACAAAAGCGTGGGCCCGAAATTGAAACTGATATGGGCGTAATTGTTGACCAAAGAAGTCAGTTCTCCTTTGTCATTGAGTACGCGCGCCAGCGCGTTGGGACCATAGCATTCGGCGGTGATACGCGCGTTCCAATCGTGAAAAGGGGCCGCGCTGTCTTGCGTCTCCACCTGCTCCAGCCAGGCGTTTTCGCGCGGGGGTTGGTAAAAGTGTCCGTGAATACAAAGATATTTCATATATATAGTTATACCAATTAATCCCCGCGCTTTGCACTCTTTGCCCGGCGGAAAAAACTTGATTAAACCGCGCGTAAACTTTATACTATAGGTATCCCGTCCGCTTTTGCGACGGCCCGAGGTGAACCTATGAAAAAAACATTTATTCTGGATACCAACGTGCTATTGCATGACGTCAACTCCATTTATGCGTTTGAGGACAATGACGTCGTCATCCCCATGGTCGTCATTGAGGAACTGGACAACTTTAAAAGCGAAGGGGACACCCGCGGCAAAAACGCCCGCATGGTGTCGCGCGAGCTGGACGCCCTGCGCGAAAACGGCCGCCTGAGCGAAGGAGTACCCCTGCCCAAAGGCGGCACGCTGAAAATAGAACTGGACAAATCCAATATTCTGCCGCAGGTCTTTTCTTTTAATAAATCCGACAACAGCATTTTAAACATCGCTTACACGATGGCCAAAAAAGAAGGCTCCTACAAGAAAAACCAAAATCCCGTCATCGTGGTCACCAAAGACATCAACATGCGCCTGAAAGCCGAAGCCTTGGGCCTGAGCGCGCAGGACTACACCTCCGACAAAGTCAATTATGACGAACTTTACACCGGCGTGGTGGAATGGGAAACCGATTCCGCGCAAATTGACGCGTTCTACCGGGACAAAAAGCTGGTATTGCCCAAGGACCGCTTTTTCCCCAACCAGTTTTTAATTCTAAAAGCCAATGACGGCAGCAAAAAATCCGCCATGGGCCGCGTGGCCAACAACGGCTCTAACGAGCTGCGCCCCCTTTCCGCTCAGGACCCCGTGGCGTGGGGCATCAAACCGCTTAACAAAGAGCAACGCTTTGCCATGGAACTGCTGCTCGACGACAGCCTGGACATCGTCACCCTCGTTGGCACCGCCGGCACCGGCAAAACGCTGATTACGCTGGCCACCGGCCTGCAGCGCACCATGGATGACAACGCCTACCGCCGCATGGTGGTGTGCCGCTCCATCGTGCCCGTGGGCAAAGATTTGGGCTTTCTCCCCGGCACCAAAGAAGAAAAACTGGAAGCCTGGATGGGCGCCATTTACGACAACCTGGCGTTTTTGGCCGACCACAAAAACCCGGATGAAGGAGAAGAAAAAGCCCATTACTTGCTCGACAGCGGCAAAATAGAAATCGCCTCCGTCACGCACATGCGCGGACGTTCTTTGCCGCGCCAGTACATGATTGTCGATGACGCGCAGAACTTGACCCCTCACGAGATGAAAACCATTCTTACCCGCGCGGGCGAAGGGACCAAAATCGTCGTCACCGGGGACCCGTATCAGATAGACACCCCGTATTTGGACATTGAATCCAACGGCCTGACCTATTTGGTGGACCGCCTTAAAGGCCAGCCCTCTTACGGACATATTACGTTTACCAAAACAGAGCGCAGCCGCCTGGCGGACCTGGCCTCCAAATTGCTGTAAACGCAAAGTTTGCAAACAAAAAGCCCCGCTTCCGCGGGGCTTTTTATGTGTTAAAAACTTTACGGCTGGACTTTCCCGCTGCAACCTTGTTTGGTCGCGGTAAATCCAAGTTTTTTACAAAAATCTGCATCCGTTCCGGCGTCACAAGTAATGGTGCCCACACATTTATCATCGCCCCATCCATACCCCCACATCGTTAAAAATCCTTTGGCATTGCTGTACGGTTTAGAATCGGAAGAGGAAGAACTCCGACGAATGGCTATAATGTCGGACTGCTGCGGAGGGCAATAATACCAATCCTTGGTTTTATAACAATCGTTGGACAGTTTTTCTCCCGGGGGAGGTACCGTAAAATTTTCAAAATCTCCGGCCATATCGCAATTTCTTTCGTCATCTTGCTCCAGCCGGCATAATTCATACTGCCGGTATAACCCGTTCAGCGCGGAAATAGCCTCCGCCCCGCGGCTTTTTTCCACCGCTTTTTCATATTGCGGCAAAGCAATTGCCGACAATATGCCGATAATCAACACCACCACCAAAAGCTCTATGAGCGTAAACCCCTTTAAATCGCTCTTAAACGCATTTTTCATACCTTTCCTCTTTTGTGATAAATTTTGTTTACAGATCAAAATTTACCAAAAAAAAAAAACCAATGCAACTCTTCCCGGTAATCCCAGCCCAAGAAATATCCGTCCCCGGCCAAAGCCGGGAACGGATAAAAAGCAACAATCAAACCGGGCGGTTAATGCAAACCCAGTTTACATTTATGGTCTTTCTCGCATTGGCTGACGGCTAATTTTTCTTTGTCTTTGTATTCGCCCGTACGGCGGATCAGTTCGTCAAAATCTATCGTGCGCGCGGGGAACATCGGCCCGTCCACACACGCAAAACGCACCTTTCCTTCCACCGTCACGCGGCAGCCGCCGCACATACCCGTCCCGTCCAACATAATCGGGTTTAAACTGGCGTAGGGCTCTATGCCCAGTTCCAACATCAGTTTGGAGGTGAACTTCATCATGGGTATCGGTCCAATGACAAAGCCGGCGTTGATTTTTTCGCCCGCTTCCACGATACCGCGCAGCGCGTCGGTCACCATGCCTTTTTGGCCGTAGGAGCCGTCGTCCGTGCAGGAAATCGTCATATCGGACACCGCCTTCATCTCCGGCTCCAAAATCAGCAAATCTTTCGTGCGTGCGCCCAAGACGGAAATTACTTTGTTCCCCGCCGCTTTCAGCGCTTTGGCGATGGGATACACTTCGGCAATGCCCACGCCGCCGCCGATGACGGCCGTCGCACCATAGTTTTCAATCGCCACGGGCGTGCCCAGCGGGCCCAGAATATTTAGAAAACAATCGCCTTGACTGAGCGAATTAAACATAAATGTGGACTTGCCTATGGACTGGATAATGACGGTAATGGTCCCTTTGTGCGCGTCCCAGTCCACCAACGTGACGGGTACACGTTCGCCGCCTTCCCGGCCGCGCAAAATGACAAACTGCCCGGCTTTGGCCGCTTTGGCCACCAAAGGCTTGTAAATGACAAACTTCATGACCACGTCATTGAGCTGCTCTTTGAGCAAAATTTCGTTTTCTTTCATCTTATTTCTCCCCCAAATATTCGTTGATTTTGCGCGCGGCGGCGATTCCGTCGTTCATGGCCAGCAAAACGGTGGCTCCGCCGCGGATGATGTCCCCTCCGGCAAATACGCCGCGCAGAGAGGTTTCCCCTTTTTCGTTAAGCGCAATGACGCCGCGTTCCGTCACCTTCAAATCCGGCGTCGTTTTGGAAATGGTCGGGTTGGGACGCTGGCCGATGGCCGTAATGACCGTATCGGCGGGTTCCACAAAATCCGAATCCGGAATTTCCACGGGACGGCGGCGGCCCTTCTCATCCGGCGCGCCCAGTTCATTGCGCGTAAAACGCACGCCCGTCACGCGGCCGTTTTCATCTTTGACCACTTCTTTGGGCGTCACCAAATATTCAAATTTTACCCCTTCTTCCTGCGCGTGTTCCACTTCGGCGGCGCGGGCGGGCATTTCTTCGCGGCTGCGGCGGTAAGCCACCGTCACCGTTTCGGGCTGCAGGCGCATGGCGCAGCGCGCAGCGTCCATGGCGCTGTTGCCGCCGCCCAGCACAATGACGCGCCGTCCCACCCGGATAGGCGTATCCGTCTGCGGGAATTTATAAGCCTGCATCAAATTCACGCGCGTCAAAAATTCGTTGGCGCTGTACACGCCCACGGCATTTTCTCCGGGGATGCCCAACATCATGGGCAGTCCCGCGCCGGAGCCGATATACACGGCGTCATATTCTTCCAGCAATTCTTTAAGGGTAATGGTCGCCCCCACCAATACGTCCGTTTTAAACTTTACGCCCATGCTTTGTACGGTTTCCACTTCTTTGTTGATGACTTCGCGCGGCAAACGGAAAGAAGGAATACCGTAGCGCAGTACGCCGCCGTAGGCGTGCAAGGCTTCCAGCACCGTCACGTCGTGGCCGGCGCGGCGCAGTTCCGCGGCGCACGCCAAAGAAGACGGCCCGGACCCAATACAAATCACTTTTTTACCCGTAGAAACGGACGGAACGGGCGGGCGCAACGCGCCTTCGGCGCGGGCGGTGTCCGCGGCGTAGCGTTCCAATCCGCCGATATTGACGGAGCCGAACTTGGCTTTCAAAACGCAGTGCCCTTCGCAATGTTTTTCCTGCGGGCAGACGCGGCCGCAAATGGCGGGCAGCAAGCTGGTCTTCATAATTTCGGACGCGGCGGCGCCGACGTCTCCGGCTTTGATTTTGGCGATGAACGCCGGAATGTGCACACCGACGGGGCAGGCGTTTTGGCAAGGGTGCGTGGGACAGTTGAGGCAGCGGTCCGCCTCCGCCAACGCTTCTTCTTTGGTAAACGTATGAGCCACTTCTTCAAAATTGGTACGGCGTACGGCGGGATCTTGCTGACGGCCGCTCTGGCGCGGCGCAGACGGATTGGGCATAAAAACAACCTCCTAATCTAAAAAACAAACGGCAAAAAACAGGTTTGCGTGTTATATTTATTATAGTATATTGAAAAACAGGGGTTATGTTATACAATATATTAGAACCGAATCAACAAGGAGGGGTTATGACTGAAAAATGCAATTGCCACGCCGAAGGGCTGGCCACATTCGTCTTGGGCGCACTGATGGGGGCCGCGCTGGGGGTGCTGTTTGCTCCCGCCAAAGGAGAAACCACGCGCCGCAAAATCAAACGCTTTGCGTTGGACGCGTATGAAGAAGGCAAAGAAGAACTGGCCGAACGGGTGCATGACGTAAAAGAATGCGCTCACCGCCACGGAGAAGAACTGCGCGAAAAGGCGGCCCGCGTGAAAGAAAGCCTAAGCGAACGGGCAGGAGAAATGAAAGAACGCCTGGGCGAAAAAGCGGAAGAGTTCAAACACCGCGCCATGGACAAAACCGAAAACCTGCGCGAAAAAGCAGCCGACGAGCTGGAAAAAGCCGCCAAAAAAATCAGATAAACAGATTCCGAAAAACCTCCGCCTTAAAAGCGGAGGTTTTTTATGCAAAAAAAACGGACGGAACAAAAATTTTGTCCCGTCCGCCTAAAGCTTTTCGCAAAAGATAGTTATTCCTTCTCGTCCGTGTCCGGGCTTTCCGCCGGCTCAATGTGAAAAGAAGAAAGCAGCATATCCACCAGGCGGATGTCGCTGGGGTATTGCACCAGTTCGCGCGCTTTGAGCAAAGACACCCAGCGTATGGACAATATTTCCGCCGCGTCGTGTTTGCCGATACGGCCCAGCTTTTTCATCAAATACCACTGCACCATTTTTTTGATGTAGTTGCCCTGCAGCGTAAAAGCGTATTTGACGCGTATCATCGGACGTACGATAACGGCTTTATATCCCGTCTCTTCCAGCACTTCGCGCAGCGCGGCCTGACGGGGCGTTTCCCCCGCTTCTATATGACCCTTGGGAAAGGTCCATATTTTTTTGCCTTTCATGTTCTTGACCTGCACAAGGAGCACCTTGCGCCCGTCCAAGATCACGCCGCCGCACGAAAATTCGGAAACAATCATAACGCCTTCTCAAAATGATACGCCGCGTTTAAGATTTTTTCTTCCTGCAAAATCGGCCCGTAAAACTGCAAGCCGACCGGCAGGCCCAGTCCGTCGTTGCCGCAGGGCACGCTGATGCCGGCCAAACCGCCGATGTTGCCCTGACAGGTGTACAAATCCGCCAAATAGACGGCCAGCGGATTGTCCTTGTGTTCGCCCAGGCGGAACGCCGTGGTCGGAGAGGTGGGGGTCAAAATCACGTCGGCTTTTTCAAACGCTTTGGCAAAATCGCGCTTAATGAGTTCCCGCACTTTCACGGCCTGTAAATAACACTCCGCATAATTCTCCGCCTTTAAAGCCGTAGAACCGATGATAATGCGCTTTTTGACTTCAAAACCAAACGGCGCGCGGTCCAGCTCATACTGGTCGTTTAAATTTTGGGCCGCCGGATCGGCGTAGCCGTAGCGGATTCCATCAAAACGGGCCAAATTGGAACTGGCTTCCGCACTGGTGATAATGTAGTAGCACGGCGCGGAATATTTGGCGTGAGGCACTTCCACTTCTACGATTTGCGCGCCCAAATCTTTGAGTTTATCCGCGGCGGCCAAAATTTTTTCTTTCACTTCTTCGCCCAAATCGTCCAAAAACCCTTTGGGCATGCCTACCCGCAGCCCCGCCAAAGACGGAGTGAAATTTTGGCTGAAGGAAGGCACTTTGTCCTCCAGCGAGGTGGAATCATTCTCGTCGCGCCCGCACAGCGTCTCCAGCATCAGCGCGGCGCTCTTTACATCGGCGGCCAAAACGCCCACCTGGTCCGCGCTGGAGGAGAAAGCCACCACGCCATAGCGCGAAATGCGCCCGTAGCCGGGCTTTACACCCACCACACCGCAGAACGCCGCCGGCTGACGGACGGAACCGCCCGTGTCGGTGCCCAAAGCGGCAGGCACCATCCCGGCAGCCACGGCCGCCGCACTGCCGCCGGAACTGCCGCCGGGCACGCGGCCGAAATCCACCGGATTGTGTACGGGGCCATAGACGGACGTTTGGTTGCTGCTGCCCATGGCGAACTCGTCCATATTGGTGCGGCCTACAATCACCGCGTCCGCGGCCAGCAATTTTTCCACTACAGTCGCACTGTACGGAGCGACGTAATTTTCCAGCATTTTGGAACAACAGGAGGCTTTATGGCCTTTGTATAAAATATTATCTTTGATACCCACGGGCACGCCGGCCAGAGGGCCCAGTTTTTCGCCGCGGGCGCGGCGGGCGTCAATTTCGTCGGCGCGGCGAAGCGCCTCTTCCGGCCAGGTTTCCACAAATGCGTTGATTTGCGGATTTAATTCCTTGATTTTACCCAAAGATTCCGCCACCGCTTGGCGGGCGGTCAGCTTTCCGGTTTGCACGGCTTGTGCGATTTCAAAAACGGTTCTCATATTACAGCACCTTTTTTACCTTGGCACAGGAATTTTCCCGTCCGTTAAAAGCATTCACCAATTCGCTGGAAAGCGCTTGGTCGCAGACCGGTTCGTCCGGCCGCAAATACGCCGCGCGGGAAACGGCGGTTTCTTCCACCGAGCTTACGTCCACTTCGGCAAGCTGTTTTACCCAGCCGAAAAGCTCCTGCATCTCCCGCTGGAAAACGGCGGTTTCTTCTTCCGTCAGACGGATTTTGGCCATGCGCGCGCACTGGGCGGCGTTGTCTTGTTCTAATCTCATTTTAAAGGGCTCCTGTGAAAATACATTTTATATAATAATTTAGCAGTTTACTATACCAAACAGGGGGTGCCGTTATGGGATGCGGATGCGGTGGCGGCAAAAAGAAATAATCTTTCCGGCAGAAATCGGAAAATAAAATACGGAGGCGAACGATGAAACAACACGAACAAATACCGACGCAGGAGAAACCGACGCACATGCATGAAGCGCAAATGCCATGCGTGAACACGCATTTTGCGCTGTCGGTGACGGCGGTATGTTTGTCTTGTTTTTTGGGATTGTTCGCCATTCCGCTGGCGCTGGCGGCGTTGATCCTTTCCTTGCGTGCCCAAGATCAAGTGCAGCAAGGGCGGACGGAGGATGCGGCGCGCACGGCTTATTGGTCGGGCCTTTTCGGGTGGATTACCGTAATTGTTGCGGTATTGCCCGTCGCGCTCGTTTTGTTTTTTGGGGGAGCGATATTGGCCGGACTGGCCGCTTTTATAAGCGCCATGTAAATCCGGACGGGATTTACCGAAAACCCCCGGCTCTTGCCGGGGGTTTTTTAATACATCACATAATATTGCGAACTGACATCGGGGTCTATCGCACCCATTGACTTGCACAGTTTCGTACCGAAATCCGACTTTGGATTACACATAATCTTGTCATACTTTGCGTCTTTTGACAGCCAGCCGTCTATTTCGTAGGCTCCGTCCAAACGTTGGCAATCAATATGAAAATTAGCCGCTGTGCCGGCCGTATGCGTAAAGAAAGTAAAGTGTTTGGTATTAAAACGCCGTCCCGTCGCACCCGGTACGGAAACATCCAAATCGTCAAATTGTTCCGCATACCGCCCATTGGCCATATAATACACTTTTTCCGCCGTCATCAAAGAACGCAGCAACGTCTGCGCTTCGGTCATATGGGCTTTTTCCACCGCCAACGTATATTGCGGCAGGGCAACGGCTGACAGAATACCAATGATTAAAACAACCACCAGCAATTCTATCAGCGTAAATCCGGCGTTTTTATCGCCGGAGAAGGATTTTTGATAAATTTTGTTCATAGTCAAAATTTATCAAAAAAAAAAAACGAGTCAACCCTCCTCTCAGACACTCCGCAAAAAACAACAAAAAATCCCGCACATCTATTTGTGCGGGACAAGAAAAACCTTTCTCTTACAAAATTTCTAGCGGAGCGAAGGACAGCATAAACGTACGCTGCACGCCGCCTGCAAATTGTACGGTAATTTTGCAGCTCTCGTCCGAGCCCGCCACCGCGGTCACCGTACCGAGCCCAAACACGCCGTGTTTAACTTTTCCTCCCACGGCCACTTTCTTTCCGCCCGCGGCGGTGGTGGAAGTGCCCGGCTCCTGTTTGGGTGCGGAAGAATACCCGCTCCCTCCCGGGAATTGCCGCCGTCCGTCCGAAGCGGAAAAACGCCGCGCTCCGTAAGAAGAACCGTAAGAGCCGCCGCGGGAAGCGGCCGGCTTAGAATACAAAGACCCCAATCCAGATGACCCTTTGTAAGAAGAAGACGTATAATCCAAGTCGTCGTCTTCCACTTCATACCCGTGCTCGTCATATTTTTTCTGGAACTGACTGCGGCTGACAAAACCTTCAAATCCGTTATAGCTGTTTGTACTGCGGCCGGCGGAGCCGTGATAGCCGCTTTTGTTGCGCGCGCCACCGTAAAAACCGCCGCCCTGGCCGTAGAGGCCGTATTTGGATTTAAAATTATCATAGCGGGGCCGCGCGGCTTCGCGCCGTTCTTGCTCTTCCTCTTCGTCCAACAGACCGCATTCAAACAAAAAACGCGAAGGAACGTTCTCATACGTTTTGCCGTATTTGCGCCGGCAAAGCGCATAGGTCATAAAAAGCCGTTGGCGCGCGCGCGTCATGGCCACATAGCACAGACGGCGCTCTTCCTCCATTTCGTCTTCTCCGTCGCACTTAAGAGGGAACAGCTCCTCCTCCAATCCCGTCACAAATACGGAGTTGAATTCCAAGCCTTTGGCCAAATGCACGGTCATCAGCGTGACGGCTCCCCCCTCTCCCGCCTGGGAATCGTCCGTCCCCGTCAAAAGAGAAATTTCCTGTAAAAAGTCCGACAAAGACGCTTCTTCTTTTTTACGCTCCTCGTATTCCTTCACGGCATTGACCAACTCGTCCAAGTTCTGCAGGCGGCTTTCGGCTTCCGGGTCCTTTTCCATGTCGGCTTTGACGGCCTGCAAATAGCCCGACGTATTTAAAATTTTATCCATCACTTCCGTAGGAGAAGAAACAAACATGTCCGCACGCCACCCTTCCACCAGGCGCACGAACTCCATGGACGCCCGCCGGGCCATAGGGGTCAAATCCGGCACGGACTGCGCCGCTTTGAGCGCGCCGTACAAAGACAGGCCGTTCGCCTCCGCATAAGCCAGCAGGCGGTCTTGGGCGGTTTTGCCCAAACCCCGCGAAGGCGTATTGATCACGCGCAGCAGGCTGATGTTGTCATTGGGGTTAATCAGCAGGCGGGCGTAGCAGAGCACGTCTTTAATTTCTTTGCGGTCATAAAAGCGGACGGTGCCCACCAAACGATACGGAATTTGGTAGCGGCGGAATGTTTCTTCAAAATTACGGCTCTGCGCGTTGGTGCGGTAAAACACCGCGATTTCGCTCAAAGAGCTCCCTTCGTCCACCAACGCTTTGATGTTTTGCGCCACCCAGGAGGCTTCGTTGCCTTCCGTGGGCATTTCGCGCACTTCAATATCGTCACCATGTTCCTTATTGGTGAACAGATTTTTTTCTTTGCGCTGGCTGTTTTTGGCGATGAGTTTGTTGGACGCCTCCAAAATCACTTTGGTGGAGCGGTAATTCTGCTCCAGTGTGATAATTTTGGCGTCTTTAAAATCTTTTTCAAATTCCAAAATATTGCGAATGTTCGCCCCGCGCCAAGAATAAATGCTTTGGTCCGGGTCTCCCACCACGCAGAGCTTGCGGTGCTTTTCGGCCAGCAGACGCGTAATGAGATATTGGGTG
>CAMGSK010000028.1 GCA_946061795.1 uncultured Elusimicrobium sp. | reverse complement strand
CCGGCGTTTTCTTTGCTGCGCCATTTTGTGATTCCGACGCAAATTGAACGCAAACATTGGAAACAGGCCATTCCGTTCCAAGCGCGCAAATATATTCATTTCCCTTTTGAAAAGACCATGTATTCGTACTATGTGTACGAATTTGAGACGGCCGCTTCCAAGCAAAAACGGCTGGGCGTCATTTTTACCATGACTCCCAAAACCATTATTGAAAAATTGGAAAAAGGGCTGCGCGGGTTGGGGCTGGATCCCGTGGCAATAGAGCCCTCTCCGCTGTCTCTGAGCCGTTCGTTTATCGGAAGCGACAAAGAAGCGGTGGACGATACCGGGCGCATTTATTCATTCTTCGGTTCCCACATGGCCAGTTTTGTATTTACCAACAACAACGCCCCCGTCCTGCTGCGCGAAGTGGAAATCAGCGGTTCGCTGCCTATGGAACGCCGCAGACTGGAAATCACCAACTGCACGGAATTTATCGCCAAACAACTGGAAAGAGACCCGTTTGACGAAGCGGTTATTATGGGACAGAATATGGACAATTGGACGGCGTTATTGGAAGCCGAGTCCAAAAAGCCTGTGCGCAAATGGGATTTGAGCGAAGTCTATGGCGTGGAGACCAAATCCGCCGGTGAAATGGCCGCCATCGGCGCCAGCATGAAGTTTTATGATGAGAAGGGACCGGATTTGGACTATATTAAACGCAACCGCCTGAGCGATTACGAATTTAACGCCGGCGCCATGTTCTGGAAGATTACCGGAGTGGTGGTCTTGTTGTTCCTTTTGCTGTTGGGCAAAAGCTGGATGGGAATGTTGTCTGAGAAAAAGAATTTGGCGGAGGCGAAACGTAAAAACGCCCAGCCGATAGAAGACTTCAGAGGATTGACCGCCACCCAGATCCAGAATAATTTAAACCGCATCCGCACGCAAAACAACAATTTGGAACAGCTGTTAAAGGTCAACGTGGCTACTCCGTTTTTGGTGGATATTGCGGAGACGATTCCGCCGCAGGTGTGGCTGGAGAAAATTTCTTATAAAGAGGAATTTCCGTCCAAAAATGCGGATACCCGTTCTGTGACGCTGGAAGGCGTCGTTTATACGGGAGATCCTGCCAAGGATATTGACGTGGGGAAGAAATTTCGTGACACTTTGTCCGCCCGCCCGTCGTTTATGGCCTTGTGCAACGGTGTGCCTGATTTTCAGTATAATGAGGTGGACACACGGGGAGGGAGAACGTCTTCTTCCGTCCGCCGCGGTTTAAACAGCGACGCCGCCGTTAAAAACGGTACGTCTTTTACCTATACTTGCAAAAAAGGAGGAGCCTCCAGATGACGGCGTCTAATAAAAAAGCCAACAAATTCGTCGAATCCGTGAAAAAAGGCTTCGCCGATATTAAAATGGTGGCGGAAGAGGGAAACTACAAGCTGTTTTTGAAACAGATGATAGTGATTGTTTTTGTGTTTTTGGCCTATCGCCATTTTAACACGTCTCTGAATGACCAAGCCGGCAATTTCCGCGGCCAGATTGAAGCGTTGCAGGCCCAAAAAAGAAACGAAGCCGAATATTTGGCCAATAAACAAAAATTGCTGAAGCTGGAGCCCCGCTTTGCCGACGCGGCGGATAAAAACGGCTGGCTGCTGCGCCAGATGGTGAATGTGTTTCAGGAGCAAAAATTGACGCCGGAGTTGGGTTCCCAGACGGAGAATACCAGCAACTCCGCTTATACGGTCACATCCGTACCCGTCAAACTGGAGACGTCTTACGGAAATTTCGGGCGTTTGCTCGCCGCCATTGAAAACAGGGACTCTTATTTGAAAGTCTCGGAATTCAGTATTACGAAGGGGCAGGACCGCAGCATGGAAAAACTGGGTCAGAACCAGATTACGCTGCAGGTAAACACCATTTTCCCTAAAGAAAAAATCGCCAAAGCGTTGTTTAAAGACGCGGGGGGAGCGAAATAATGAAGCGTATCTCTTTGTTGTGTCTTATTGGTTTGATGTGTACGGCGGTTTGGGCGGCGCCGGATATGGCGCCCGCTTTGCCTGATTTGACGCTGCCGGCGGAAGGAGATGCCGCGGCCGAAGGGGCCGCCGCAAAAAGTGCGCCGAAAAAAAGCGCTCCCAAGAAGTCTTCTTCCCGCTCCGGGAAAAACAGAAAAACTTCCCGGCCGCCCATTACCAACACCGCTTCCAGAGCCAATAATGAAGAAGTGGTGGTGGAAAATTTGATAGATGATACGGTGGTGGAGCCCGTGAAATTGTCGGCTGCGGAGGTGGAGAAACTTTTGCCGCCTTTGCCCGCTCCGTCCGCCGAGTTGGCGGCCGCCCAAACGGCTTCTCCCGCCCCTGTTCCGGCCAAAGCCGAAGCCAAGGCGGAATCCGCGGCGGAGCCCGCCGCTTTTGCACCCGTGCGGGATGAAAAACAGCCCGTTGCTCAAAATAAAACCGCGGAGACGAAAGTGGCGTATAACCCGGCCTCTGACCGCGACCCGACGCTTTCCCCGGATGATTCTTTGCTGATTAAACACCGGGAAGAAGAGCGTTTGCGCGCTATAGAAGCGGAACGCCAGCGCAAAATTAACGAAGAGCGCCGCCGTTTGGCAGAAATAGAACGCCAGCGCCAGTTGGAATTGGAACGCCTGCGCGACCCGTCCCGTGAAATCCGCGGAAAAATCCGCATCAACGGTATCATCGGACAGGAAGTGTTTATCGGCAATAAAGTTTATACCGTGGGCAAAACCGTGCTGGGCGCGCGCATTATTCAGGTGCAGCCCGACGCTGTGGTCTTCCAGTACAAAGGCCAAAAATTTACAAAGAAAGTACAATTGAAGTAATAACATTTGCCGTTCACATAACAGGAGGATAGATGAAAAATCGGTTAGGAGTTTTTCTGGCCTTGTTAGCAGCGGCCGGAATGTGTACCCTTCCCGCCGGCGCGCAAAACAGCGTGGCGGAAGCTACCACCATCTCGGCTGACGAAACGATAAAGCTGACGGGGGAGCCTGACTTGTACAAAGAAACGGAAGTGGATTCCCCGCTGGACCGCAAAGTGTCCATTCGCGTTTCCAACGTACCCATAGCGGCGTTCCTCAACAGCATTACGACGCAAGCCCAGATCAACTTTATCATGAGCGAAGAATTTACCAATAAAAAAGTGACGGCTTCGCTTACGAAAGTGACTGTCCGCGAAGCGTTAGACACGCTTTTGCGCGTACACGGACTGACGTACCAGCGCATCGGAAAAAGCGACAGCTATGTCGTGACGAAACGTTCCAATGACGCTCCGGATACGATTACCAAAATTTATACCCTCAGCTATATTTCCCTGCAGGCCATCGGTTCTCCTTCCAGCGAACTGAGCAGCATTATGCCGCAGGACGTGTCCAGCGGCGGGTCCGGCCTTGGTACCAGCGGCGTGCCGATGTCTTCTGACAGTTCCGTACCCGGCACCTCCTCCTCTTCCGGCGGGGACGCTTATTCCGGCACGGCCGAAATTATCGGCATCGTCAAGAGCATGCTTTCTCCCGTGGGCCGCATTGCGGTGGATCCCCGCACCAATAAGCTGATTATTACCGACGTGGCCGAAGTTTTCCCCCAAGTGGAAAACATCTTGGCGGAATTGGATATTAAACCGCCCCAGATTCTGATTGAAGCGCAAATCGTAGAAGTCAGCAAAACCAGCGGTTTGACGTTGGGTTTTGAGTACGGCGGCAGCGACGGCACTTTGGTGGCTTTCTCCGGCCCGAAACGCGAAGTGACCTCCGAATTTATGCGCGGTTATGGCAGCGACGGCACCACCAAGCTGCACGGTTGGGACTGGATTTTCCCCAGCAGCAATGACCTCAACGGGGACAGCGGTTCCAGCGGTGGCGGCAGCGATTCGGGTTCCTCCGATTCCGGGGACAGCGAAGGCGGCGTGTTGGACTTTTCCGCATTCAAAATCGTATTAAGAAGCTTGCTGACCCGCGGCGAGGCCAAATATTTGGGTAAACCCAAAGTCGTCACGCTGAACAACAAAACCGCGACGATTACCACTTCCACGGACGCGACGGTCGGTTTCTCCACTACCCAGAACGGAGACAACTCTTCCTACCAGTCCAGCACCGCGGAAAGAAAACGCGTCGGTCTGACCCTGCAGGTGACCCCGCAGGTCAACCGCGAAGGATACGTGACGCTCTATGTTCAGCCGTCTTATTCCGATGTGGTTTCTTCCGGTTTTGAAAACACCAAAGACACCACCACCCGCGCCGCTTCTACGTTGGTGCGCGTGAAAAACGGACAGACGGTGGTAATTGGCGGTCTGTTGACTTCGCGCGAAACGGACCAAACCCGCAAAGTGCCTCTCTTGGGAGACATCCCCATATTGGGTTGGCTGTTCACCAGCCGCAGCACTTCCAAGAGCACGACGGACTTGGTCATCTTTATTACTCCGACCATCTTGGCCGAGTAAACAGGCAAAGCATTTTTACCTGAATACGCTTGCCCCCTTTCCTCAACCAAAAGGGGGCAAGCTTCCAACAGAGAAAAGTAAGCGTAAAGGAAAGCGAAATGGCAAAAGAATTAAGCGAAATTTTAGTGGAGTCCGGCACTCTGACCCAAGAACAGCTCAAACGGGCCGAGCAATACGCCCACCAGAACAATACGTCTTTGGGCGATGCGGTGGTGCTTTTTGGCTTTGCAACGGAAGAGCAAGTCGCCGCGGCCCAGGCCAAACATTTCTCTCTCCCTTACGCTTCCAAAGAAAACGGCATTCTCATTCCGGAGCGGGAGCAGGAATTACAGAAACTGATTCCGGAAAAATTCGCCCGTGAAAATCTGGTGGTGCCTTTGTTTATTGAAGACAATGAGTTGGCTGTCGCGCTCTATGACGCGTCCAACTTGTTTTTGATAGACAATATCCGCATGATGGCCGGCAAGGGCGTACAGCCGTTTATCGCCAGCAAAAGCCAGATTTTGTCCGTGATAGATTCTTTTTACGGAACGAAGAACCTTTTGGAAGAAGTGGTCAACGAGACCAACGCCAAAGGCGGCGCGGGCGTGGCCAGCGACGAAGACATTCAAATAGAAGGCGGCAATTTGGATTTGGATAAAGCCGCTTCTTCCACTTCCCAAAATATTAAGCTGGTCAACGCTATTTTGAAGCAGGCCATTTCGGAACGTACGTCCGATATTCACTTGGAAATGTTTGACGAACGCGTCAGTCTGCGTTTCCGCATTGACGGTTCTTTGTATGAACGCACGCCGCCCACCAAAGATTCCATTGCGGCCATTATTTCCCGTATTAAAATTTTGTCCAAGCTGGATATCGCCGAGAAACGCTTGCCGCAGGACGGAAGTTTCGGCATTAAATATCAGAACCGCACCATTGAGGTCCGCGTTTCCGTGTGCCCGGCGGTGTACGGCGAAAAGCTCGTGCTTCGTATTTTGGACAAAGGCACCGGCGAAATGAACGTGGACAAACTGGGTTTTGAGCCGGAGCAGAAAAAGGCCTTCTTGGAAGCGGCCAACTTGCCCCACGGGTTAATCTTTTTGACGGGCCCCACGGGTTCGGGTAAATCTACGACGCTTAACGCCGTGCTGACCACCATTCGTACCCCGGAATTGAACTTTATGACGCTGGAAGACCCGGTGGAATACAAACTGGCCGGTATCAGCCAGGTGCAGGTTAAACCGCAAATCGGATTGACTTTCGCCGCGGGGCTGCGTTCTTTCTTGCGTCAGGACCCGGACGTTATTCTGGTGGGCGAGGTGCGCGACAACGAAACGGCGGAAGCTTGTCTGAAAGCCGCTTTAACCGGTCACTTGGTGCTTTCCACTCTGCACACCAACGACGCTTTGGGCGCCATTCCCCGCTTGATTGACATGGGAATGGAGCCGTTCCTGCTTTCCAGCTCTTTGGCGTTGGTGGCCGCGCAGCGTTTGGTGCGCGTTCTGTGCCCGTATTGCAAAGTGCCGTATCAGCCCGATCCGGCCATTATCGCCAAAATCATTACGGAAGGGCATTTTAATCCCAAAGACGTGCATACGTGGACGTTTTATAAGTCGGTAGGCTGCCCCAAATGCGTGGGAACGGGGTTCTTGGGCCGCCGCGCCATTTACGAAGTTTATCGCATCAACGAAGAAGTGCGTAATATTATTTATAAAACGCAAGACTTGGTGGAAATGCGCAAAGCCATGGACCGCTCGGGCTCGCTTAACCTGCGCGGAAACGGTTGGCGCAAAGTGGTCAAGGGCTTGACCACCGTGGAAGAAATTTTAAATATCACAACGGACGAATAAGGGGTTTTATGCAAAAATACAGTTATGTGGTGAAAGATTCCTCCGGCAAAACCTACAAGCGGACCATTTCCGCCGACAGCCGGGAACAAGTGGTATTCGCCCTGCAGAAAAAAGGGTACATCATTCTGGACGTGCGCGAAGGCAGCAGCACCTTGTTTGGCAGCACGGCCGGACGCAAAAAAACGGGCGGCAAGGTGCCGGGGCACGTGCTGGCCTTCTTTGCCGAGCAGCTTTCTACGCTGATCGCCGGCGGCGTGCCGCTGGTGCGTGCCATTGCGCTGCTGAGTGAATATTCCTCCAACCCGCGTTTGGGTATCGTGCTGAACCAGGTGGCGAAAGACATTGCGGCGGGAAACTCGCTGCATTCGGCCTTGGCGCGCCATCCCAAAACATTTAACAATATTTGGCTTTCGTTGGTGCAGGCCGGCGAAGTGGGCGGCAACTTGGCCGACACGCTGGGCCAAATCGCGCTTTACATCAAAACGCAGGAAGCCATGAAAAGCAAAATCATCACGGCCATCACTTACCCCGCTATTTTGATGATAGCGTCAGTCGGCGTGTTGATTTACTTTATTTTGGGCATCGTGCCGACGTTTGCGCAGATTTTTGCGGATTTTAACATTGAACTGCCCATGCTGACCGTGGTGGTGCTGGGCGTGTCCGGCTTTTTGATTAATCACGGCGTATTGATTATCGTGTCTTTGATTGTGGCTTTTTTGGCGTTTCGGTTTTATATCAAAACGCCGGACGGCCGCAAACGCTGGCACGCGTTTCTGTTGTCCATGCCTATTTTCGGCGGATTTCTGCGCAATATTTATTATTCCCGCATGCTGACCACGCTGGCCACCTTGCTGCGCAGCGGCGTGACGATTTTGAACGCCATTGTGGTGTTGGAAGAATCTTTTAACACCAACGTGATTATTCAAAACGCGCTGCGTATGGCCAAGGCCGACGTGGCGGCCGGCCGTTCTATTTCCGATTCGTTTAAGGCCGCGGGTGTTTTCCCGGGGCTTATGACGGAAATGATGCTCATGGGTGAAGAATCCGGTAAATTGCCCAGCATTATCGCCACTTTGTCTAAGTTTTATTCCGACAACGTGGACCAGTTCATCGCCCGTTTCTCTGCGGTGATTGACCCGATTTTGGTGGTCGGCGTCGGTGTGCTGATCGGTATTATCGTGGCTTCTATTTTCCTGCCGATATTCAAATTGTCCCAAATCGGCGGCAACTGAGGGGGAACGTATGTTTTCCAAAGGATTTACGCTGTTGGAAGTATTAATTGTGGTGGTAGTCGCCGTTGTGGTGACGATGTTTGCCGTTCCGTCTTATAAAAAATCCCAGGACAGAGGCCGTTATATGGCCGCTTCCGGCGTGTTGGTGGAATTGGGCAATGCGGCGGTCATGGTGAGGGAACAATATCCCGGTAAAAACTGGGGCGCCACCTCTGTGACGGCCAATTCTTCCGCCACCACCTGCCCGGATGCCGCGCCCTCTTCGTTAATGGCCGCTATGCAGGGATGTAAATTTTTAAATAAAATCGTCTTTGACGGCGGAAAATTTATGGGATACTCCTATAAAGTAAATCCGAACGGGTCCGTATCCTGCGGCACTTGCATGGGAACGGCCTGCATGTCCGGAAGCAATTTAAACGCGCAATATACCTGCGCGGCGGTTGACAAAATGGGAAACTTGACCCATAATTAAAGAAAGGAGGCGCATTATGAAAAACAATTATAAAGGCTTTACGCTGGTGGAATTGTTGGTTGCAGCCACCATTATCGGTTTTTTGGCGATTGTCGCCACCACTTCTTTCCGCAACAGTGCGGCGGAGACCCGCTGGACCCAGGCCAAAGCGCTGACCAATCAGCTGGCTTCGGCGGCGGAGGCTTTGACGACGGAGCGCAACGGAGTCTATTTTTCGTCCAATACGATGTTTAACCCGCTGTCTCTGCAGACGTACCAGTTTATGAAGGCAAACTGGGCGGACTTGTCCAAGTTTTCTACGCATGCCTCCGTGCAGATGCCTTTTGCCGGCGGGGCGAATGTTTCTACGGAATATACCGCCACGCTTAAGCCGGGCGTTTCTTTCAACAAAGACTTGTATCAATACGCCCGGATGGTTGACGTGATAGACTGGTCGCAGCCGCAGGCGACGATATTACGGCTTCACGGCACCGGCTGCAATTTGAACAAGATGGGAGCCAATCCCGTCAGTCCTTCCCAATTGGTTTCGTGCCATTTTGTGGAACAAGGCGACTGGAGCAACGAATATTTTCAATATAAAGTATATCCCACCGCCAAAAACGGCGTACCCGGCGCGTGCGTGACGGTAAATGACGAGGCCAAACTGCCGGCCAAATACAAAGGACTGTCTTATTGTTCCTGCGCCGGTGAAAAGGGAAAAGAGGGAAAGGGAATTTCCTGCTAGGAGCGGATTTATGGAGCGTAAAACAGACGGCCGCCGTTTAGGCGGCGCGGCGGGTGCGGCCGGATTTACCCTTATGGAGCTTTTGTTCGTTCTGCTGCTGATTGCCCTGGTGGTCAGCTTTGCGGTGCCCGCTTTGCGTTCCGTTCGTTTTGACGCCCAAAACGCGCGCGCCAAAACCGCCTTGCAAAAATTGGTGCAAGCACGCCGTTCGTTTTATCAGGACACGCGGGGCTGGAACATCGGCACGGGTACGTTCCGTGCGCAGGCGGTGGCCGGACTCAGTGGTGTTTGCGCGGCGGAGCCTTTCAGCGGCATTCCGGGAAAGGCCAACACCACTGGGTATGATCAGCTGTTTTTGTGCGGATATCTCAATAAAAAAGATTTCGCCAATCTGAATTACAGCTTTTCCATTTGCGGGTCCGGAGTCTCGGTCGCGTCTTGTACGGGGGACGTTTCCGCCGTTTCCGCTACGGCGTATGCCGCCGCGTTTGGCAATGACGACGCAGCCGGTAAAAAATATTTGGGTACGGACGGATACGTTATGTACGTAGATCATAGCATGAAGGTGTCCGATACGGATGAGTAGGAGAGAATTTATGTTTAAATCGGGGCTGAACTGTAAAGGTGTGACGATTCTGGAGGGGCTGATTGCTCTTACCCTGTTGGCGTTGGTGGCCACCGGGACGTTTTCGGTGCTGCTGTCCACTTCGCGCAAATCCAATACGCCTGACATTCGGGAAGAAATGGTACTGGCAGTGGACCGTGCCGCAAGCTTGCTGCAGGCGTATGTGGTGTCTGCGGAGGGGGTGAGTGACTGGCAGGGAAATTCCGAATTGAAAAACGGACTGTGTCCGGATGAAGCGGACTCCAGTCCTTTGAGTTTGGGCACTCATCAGATTTCGTGTCTTTTGCCGCCGCTCTGCGATGCGAGAAACTCTTCTTTTTCTTATGACGTAAGCGCTGCGATAAAGACGTTTGACATTAAACAGGATGATTTGATGCTCGTCGGTTCTGCAATCAGAGAAAGCCCTACTCAAAATATGAAGAATGTGGAATTTAAAATTACGTGCAACGGATTTACGTTATGAAAAATAAAAGAGGTTTCACGCTGACGGAAGTGCTGCTTGCGGTAATGATTGTGGGGCTTATCGCCGTGTCTTTGGCGTCTTTGACGCGCGGTGCGGCGCGTGAATCCGGCGTGGGCCGCAGTAAAGTCATGCTGAGAAACAATTTGTCCACGTTTATGCGGCGGCTTCGTTCGGATCTGACGAAAGCGAATTTCGTGACCGCTATCAGCGGCCCGCTCAGCAATTCCGGCAAATTGATTACCATGGTGCAAAACGGAGATCAGGACGGAAATCCCATTACGGACCAAGCGGTTTCTTGGGTGAGCTATTGTTTTAAAAAGGGAAGCACCTCCTGTTCCGGGGGCACCTGCGGCGGAGAAATTTACCGCGTGGCGAGCAAAGACTGTCCCAGCAGCGGAGAAACCGTACTGACGAATGGGAAATATATTAACACCTCGGAATATGGGTCTCCGTTGGTTGAACGGCATGGGTTCAGCCGCAGCAATATGAATAGTTTGCTGAAAGTACAAGTCATTGTGGAATTGACCTCAAAGCCGGTTATCAACGACGTAGTGGAAGAGACTTTTGCCATGCCTAACGGGTACTAGGAGCCTTCGTATGAAAAACAATAAAAAAGGCGCCGCGCTGATGCAGGTGCTGTTGATTACAATTATTTTGGCGGGTATTTGCACGATGTTGCTTCGCGCGTCGCTTTCCCGCACTACGTCCGCGCGCAAGACGCGCCGCACCGTATCCGGGCAGGTGCTGATACAGTCCTGCATGGCGGAAATCAATACGCTGTGGAGCAAAAAATCTCCGGAAAAGTTTACCCAGGATTTGGCCAACGGCGTGATGTACACCAATGCCGCCGGAGAGAATCAGTCTTCTTATACGTGCAGTATCAGCCACGGGGGAACAACCGTGCGGGTTCAGGCCAGTATGCGTGCGCGTTCCGCAGTCAACGGCAGCGGCTATGATATCGTATATGAAGTTTTGGATTCGGATGTGCTGTGATGAATAAATACTTTTTTTGTGGATTATTGTGTTTGGCCGGTTCCGTTGTTTTTGCCCAGACGGAACCGGTTTATCCGTCTAATTTGGACGTTTCCGCCGCAGTGGAAGCGCCCCCGTCCAATATTGATTTATTGAAACAGGCCTTACAAAAACCGGCTTCGTCTTCCGCTGTGGCGCAGGTCCAGCCTTCCGCCGGTGCGCCTTCCGCGACGGAAACGAAAGAAAATCCGGAGGCTGCCGCACGGACGGCCGCCGTGCCTGCTAAGCCCGCCTCCCCGGAAGCGGCTTCTTCCGCTCCGGCCGCAAAAAGTGCGGTTTCTGCTCCGTCGGCGTCGAAACCTTCCGCCGCGGGAAAAAACAAGAAAGTTTCCGTTTCCCAAAAAACAAAAACCGTTCGCCGTCCGGTTAAATCCGCCGCTAAAAAAGCCGTGAAATCCGCTCCGCAAAAAACTGTGCCGAGCAACGCTACGCCGTTGGAACAAGATATTGAAAAGAACAACGCCTTAACGCCGGCGCAGGCCGCCCGGCCCGAAACGGCGGAAGACGAAACCGATACGGATTTCGGCTCTGCGGCCCAGAGCGAGCAAGACGTGCGGGAAGCCCTTGCGCAGGAAGAGCTGGATTACGCCGCCCGTATGATTCGCCAAGCGCGCGAAGAAAGCCAGTCGGGACGTTTTATCCCTCCTTCCGCATCCAAAACCCAGGCTCCGGCTGCGTCCGCCCCGTCCAATAAGCCTTTTAATCCTAATGATTACCGCCCCGGCGTTCAATGGCAGCGCAGCAACAGCAAACATTTTGTCATTTATACCCAAAAGCGCGACGGAGGCATTGGTTCCTCCAATATGTCCATAGCGTTTGAAACGGCCTATGCTACACTGCGGCGCAATATTCCGTGGATGATGTCCGACAAAGTGCGCGTCTTTGTGTACCAGGACCATAATAATTATTTAAAGTATGAACCCAACGCCAAAGCCTGGTCCCGTGCGCTGGCCTATCCCACGCGTGGCGAAATCGTGGTGTATGACGAGCCGGGCAAGCAGCAGGAACTCAAAGAAGTTTTTACCCATGAGCTGACGCATATTTTTACGCAAAAGTTTTTTGACAAGCACCGCACCGGGCGGTTGATGACGCCCGCGTGGCTGGACGAGGGATTGGCCGTGTATATGGAAGACCAAGCCTATAACGGCCTCAAAGGCGGTCCGTGGGCCAATGACTTCAAAACGCTTAATTTTCAGCGCAGCAAACAGACTCAGCCGGCTTCTTTCCGCTCCACCAGCCTGTTCGGAGGCGCGCGTACCTTCGGCGCTTCCAATGTCCGCCGGCGCGGGAAACCCGTTTATTTCCTGCCGTTCGGCCAGTTTATGGAGAATGATTCTTTGGATGTGATGGACGCGCGCGGCAAGGCGCAGGATTGGTATTTCCAGGCTTATGCCATGGTGCGCTTTTTGCTCAATCCCGCCGGAGGGGCTTCTCCGTCCAATCGTATGCAGTTTGAACAGTTTACCCGGTTGATGGCGCAGGGAGAGCAAGTGCGCGATCCGCGCTCCGGATTCCTGATGCGCGACAAAAACGGCAAGCCCGTTTATGAGCCTTATTCCGCCGAAAAAGCCTTGGGCCGCGCTTACCGCTATAACTCCGTGGATAATTTTGAAGACGCTTTCTGGCGTTGGGCCAACAACGCCCGTTAGCCTTTGTGCGTCTTGTCCTACAATTTGAAAAATTCCCCGCTTGAACGCGGGGAATTTATTTCTTTCCGCCAAAATACCCCGTCTGCACGTCCGGGGCGAAGTAAAAATCTTTCCAAAAGTTGTTTCATATTATGCAAAAGCAACCGCAGTTTAGAGAGAAACAAATCTGTTTGACAAGGAAGCAGAACCGATTTGCAGTCTTTGATTTGACAAAATAAATTTAATTTGTTATAATAAATATATACAAACATTTGAGTTTGTATTTTTTTGTCCTTATTTTCCTTCCTTCTTTTCATTCTTTTTGTCATCTTCAAGCG
>CAMGSK010000027.1 GCA_946061795.1 uncultured Elusimicrobium sp. | reverse complement strand
CAGTTCTTTGTGATGCACAATGGGGCCGGCAATCAGCTGTGGGAAAAAAGAGATAAAAAGCGCAAAGTCCACAAAATTTTTGTTTTGGGCAATCCCTTTATAACAATCCACTTGATAAGCAATCGCCTGAAACGTGTAAAAACTGATGGCCAGCGGCAGCAGTAAATGCAGAAGCGGCACCTGCGTCCCAAAAACGGCGTTTACATTCTCTATCAGGAAATCCGCATACTTGTAATAAATCAGCAAACCTACATCTCCCGCCAAAGCCAAAGACAAAAGCCATTTGCTGCGGTATTTCTGAATACCCAAAGACAAAAAATAATTAAACAGAATGGACGAGAGCATAATCGGCAGGTAAACGGGGTTCCACCAGGCGTAAAAGAACAGCGAAGCGGCGATTAAAAACACCTTCGCCTGCGTAAAAAGACCTTTTTTGTTTAAAAAGAAATTAACGCCGAATACAAGGGGCAAAAAGAAAAAAAGATATTCAATGGAGTTAAATAACATAATACTTAATTATATCATTAAAAAAATATCGTTCATTTCACATACAATTTGGCCGTTCGGGATGACGGATGAAGGCCGTCTTTTCAGCCAGCAAAAACCCCGGGCCGAAACCCGGGGTCTCTTACAAAAGGCCGGAACAAACGGAGGAGCTTTCCATACAGACATATACGACCGCGCCGGGAAACAATTTGCGCAGCAGCGGCACGAAATAGGCGTACGCGTCACGGCGCAAAGCCTCCGGGTAGCGCATTTTTCCGTCAAAATCCAGCAGAAATTCTCCGTCCAAAATGGTATTTTCCGGGAAGCGGTTTTCCACCGCTTTTTTCAATTCGCGCGAAAAGCGCAAAAGTCCCACGCTGATCCAAGCCACCCGCTCATTCGGCACAGACTGCGCGATTTGCTCCGCCGCGCGGGCGTAAGCTTCTTTCCACCCGGCAAACGGCACCACCGGGTCAAAATGAAATCCCAGCCTGTATCCGGCGCGGGCCACCTGCGCGGCGGCGGCCAGACGCTGCGTCAGCGAGGGCGTAAAATGTTCCGTTTGGTCAATAAATTCCGGTGCGTTGACGGACCAGCTGACCACTACGTTCTCCGCCCCTCCGGCCGCAAGCAGGCCTTCCACGCAGGTGCTTTTGGTTTTAAATTCAAACTGCAAATGCGGCCGCTCGCGGAAAAACGGCACAATGGCGCGGCTGTATTGTGTCAATTCATCAAAGACCAAAGAGTCGGTAAACTCTCCGCTTCCCACGCGGGGTCGGTCAAACGGTCCTTTTCTCCATTGCGCGCCGTCTATTTTATTCAAGAAGTCTTTTACATTGGCCGGAAGCAATACCGCGTGCAGATTTTGATACTGCTGCAGAAAGCAATATTCACACTCAAAACGGCATCCAAACCCCAGATTGACTAAATTATACCCGCAGCCGGCGTTGCCGTGCGAGCACGGGCAGGGTTTTAAAAAATCATATTTTTCGCGGTAAATCAACAATGTCTCGGTACGGCGGGAGAAATTGGCGCAACCCACTTTTTCTTTTCCGTCCCACTCCAAAAAACGCGCCGAAGGAAACATCTTTTTGGCCCGCAAGGTCATCGGGTCTTCCTCCAGCCCGCACTCCGCGTACACGGTTTTGGGAGAGAAAGGACGCGGCGTCAAATCCGCTTTCAAGGCGGGGTCAAACTCCAGTTTAGGCAAATAAAACGCGTCTTTGGGCGCACAGGCAACGCTCAGCGGATAACGTTTTTTGAGCAGGATTTTTTTGGCGCGCTCAAAGTTTAAATTTTTCTCCGCGGGCAGAGCCTCCGCCGCCGCAGATCCGTCGCGCTTGCACACTTCATACAGCAAACGCAAGATTTCCCGCTTTTTATTCATGCCCAAAGACGGCAGCAAGCCGTCCAGATACGCCGTCAGTTGATTAATGTCCGCCATGGGCCAAGAACTCCTCTTCCTCTTTAGAAAAACACACCTGCGCCGCCTGCGCGTTTTGGCGCACCTGTTCCGCATCGCGCGCGCCGAATAACACGCAGGACGCGCCTCCGCTTAAAACCCACGCCAAGGCGACGGCGGACGGAAAAACCCCTTTCCGCGCAGCCGTTTCTTTTACGCGGCAGGCAAGGGCTTGGGCGCGCAAAAAATCTTCTCCGAAATAATGTTTGTAAAAATACCGCCGCGCGTCGCAACGGCGGAAATTGGGCATACGTCGGTACTTTCCGCTCAAAATTCCTCCGCCCAATGCGCCGTACGCCATGAGCGCCACGGATTTGCGCCGGCAAACGGACTGCATATCGGCGCCGACGGGAGAAAGCAAAGACCACCGTTCCTGCGCGGCGCACACATCGGCCAAAGAACTGACACGTTCCAAACCGACCGCGCCGAAATTGCATACTCCTATCGCGCGGATTTTTCCTTGCTCTTTCAGCTGCTCCAACGCGCCGAAGGTGTCCTCCGGCGGCACTTTCGGGTCCGGCCAGTGAACTTGGTACAAATCAATATAATCGGTTTGCAAACGCTTTAGGCTGGCTTCGCACTCGGCATAAATGCTTTCCGGGCGTAAATCGTGGTCCGGACGGCCGTTTTTAAAACAAATTCCGCATTTGCTGCACAACAGCACTTCCGTCCGGCGGCCTTTGAGCGCGCGGCCCAAAAGCTCTTCGGCGCGGCCAAAACCGTATGCGGGAGCCGTATCTATCAGAGAAACACCCTCGTCCAACGCGGCCAAAACCGCAGCCTGCGCCGCGGCCGGGTCCGAATCCCCCCAGTCGTTTCCCCCGCCCAACGCCCAAGTGCCAAGCCCCAAACGGGGAAATGTTTTTCCCGGAGGCAACAGCGCAGAACAAACCATTACCAAATCCCGTTCTGCACCATAAAACAGCTTTCTACCGCGCGTATTCCGGCCGCTTCGGCCATTTGAAGAGCATGAGGGTCCCGGGTGCCCGGCTGAAACCAAATTTCCCGCACGCCTTGGGCAATGCATTGTTCCACCGCACCGGACGCGGCGGAAGGAGGCACCACCAAAATCGCGCCGTAAACTTTTTCAGGCACTTCCGCCAAATTCCTATAAACGGGCCGGCCGGCCAACTCTCCGCCTTTGGGATTGACGGCATAAACGCGGTAGCCGTTTGCCGACAAATCCGCAAAAATGCGGCTGCCGTATTTAGACGGGTCCGTCAGAGATACGCCAAACACGGCGTAAGCGCGCGCATCGGACATATTAAGCCTGCGGCATATTGCCGACCATGCCGCCCATGGCCTGCGCAGCCATCGCCTGGCTGTCTTTGACGGCTTTGTTAATGACGGCTTTCAATTCTTCGGCCAGCTTTTCGCGCGAAAAATCTTTGACGTTTTCGGCCACCGCCACTTCCCGCACTTCCTGAGAGCCGGATACCGTCACTTCAAACACGTGATTGGGGCTTTGCACCTTAATCACCATATTGTCCAAACGCTTTTTGATTTCCTGCATCTGGTTTTTCAAATTCCACAAATCTTTTAATTGACCCAACTTGTCAAACATACGGCTCCTCCTTCTTGTATTTCTTAAATTTTACCAATTTACGCCCTTTCCGCGCCCGCATCCAGCGGCACGAACAGACAGGCGCGCAAAAATATGACGGCGCATCTTACGTGCCTGGCCGGATACATTTTCCGCGCCGCGGCCGCATAGGCGTCCAACTGCGGGCGGTATTTTGCCGCCGCGGACAACGCTTCCCCGGCGTTTATGCGGTCCGACTTGTAATCCACCACCCACACCGCTCCTTCCGGGTCTTCCAGCAATAAATCTATCACTCCGTTTTCCACCCCCTGCGAAGTAAAGAGAGAAAACGGCATTTCCTCACCCAAAATCCGCCATGCGCGCAAACGCTCAAAGGCCTCAGAGGCAAAATAGGCGGATAAAATACCCCGCGCTTCCGGCTCCAAATCCGGCCGTCCCGCTTCCCGCGCCGCCGCCGGAACCCACGCCAAACGTTCCCCTTCCGGCCGCCCGCGGCCGCGGGACAACGCGCGGTGCAAGATCACGCCCAAAGCGACGGCCGTTTCATCCGAAGAAGCCGGAGCTTCGTTGCGCGCCGAAGGGGCCAAAGGCTCTGCGCCACTGCGCAAACGCCCGTACTCGGCGCGGCGCGCGTCATATGCTTTTCTCCAGCGGGATAAATCTTTTTCTTCCGCGCGGGAAGGTTCTTCAGCGCAATGCCGGTAAATAAATTCCGCCGGATTCTGATATGGCACATAGCGCACGCGCAAACCGTCTTCCTTTCCCAAAATTTCCGGGCGTTCGCCCTGCGCGGGGAAACGGCCGGCGCGACGGAACAAAGCGGCCATGCTCCGCTCATCGCTTTGCTCGTTTCCCACCACAAGCAATTTTTCCCGCGCGCGCGTCAACGCCACGTACAAAACGCGCACTTCTTCGCACCGGGCGTGCAGCTGTTGTTCTTCTTCCAGCCACGCCAGGTTGATGTCTGCATACTTGCCCACGCGCAAACCGTGCAAATTATATTTCCAGGAATACAAATGCCCCGCACGGCGGGACTGGGAGGCCGTCTCCTTACGGGAAACGTCGGCCAAAATAACAACGGGAAACTCCAGCCCTTTGGATTTATGCACCGTCATCACATTGACGGCGTTTAAAGCTTCCCCCTCCGGCAAAGCGGTCAGGCGGCCCAGCTCGTCCTCCATCAATTTTTGCACGCGGTCAAGGAACTGGCCCAAAGTGGCCGGAGTTTGCAAAGAATATCCCTCCGCCAAAGACACCAGTTTTTCCAAATTGGCCATACTCCGCTCTCCGTCATAAGCGGCGGCGCAGGCTTCGCGCAAGAACGTTTCGTTAAGAAGCCCGCGCAGCAAATTGCGCAAAGGCTCTTTACCCGCCCGGTCGGCAAAACGACGCAGTAAGATGAATACGCGCTCCGCCTTGGGATCTTGGGACGGAAGGCGGAAATTCACCTCTCCTCTTCGGAAAACGCGGTACAGTTCTTCGTCATTCAACGCGCCCAGCGGCCCGCGCAGAACGCCTGCCAGCGAAATGCGGTCGCGCGGGTCGTCTATGGCGCGTAAAAAATTTAAAAAGTCGGAAATTTCCTGTCGCCGGTAAAAATCGCGGTCTTCTTCCACGGAAAAAGGCACGCCTTCCCGGCGCAGCGCATCGGTATAAGGCCCCAGCGTGGTGGCCGCGCGCGTAAGCAAAGCCACGTCTTTGTACGCCAGTTTCCGGCCGGAACGCAAAGAAAAAGTTCCCACATTTTCTTTTATCCACCGCGCGATAAAACGCGCCTGGTTGTGGCGGTAATCGTCGGCGGAAATTTTTGCGTCCGCAGCGCAAACCAACGCCAGTTCCGCCGCGCCCGAAATCTCCCGCTTATCCGTAAAAATGGGCTCATACGCAGGCTGAAAGGCGGTTTTTTCTTCCATTACGCAGGCGCACACGTCATTGGCCGCGCCGATAATTTCGCGTTCACTTCGGAAATTCTGCCTAAGATAAGCTTTCTTTCCGCCCTGCTTCAAAATCAAATCCGTAAACAATTCGTAGGCCGTGATGTCCGCTCCGCGAAAGCGGTAAATGGACTGTTTGGGGTCCCCCACCACAAACAATTTGCCCGGTTCCAAACACACTTCGTTCCAAACCCGGGCGTTTCCTTCTTCCCGCTCCGCCAGAAAAAGCAGCAGTTCTCCCTGGGCCGGGTCCGTATCCTGAAATTCGTCAATAAACAACGCATCGTAAGATTGCTTCAAACGGCGGCGCACGGAAAAATCTTTTTGCAGCAAATTGCGCGTTTTGACGATTAAATCGTCAAAACTCAAAATACCCTCCGCCGCGTATTGGGCGCGTACGGAACGGACCAAATCTTTTAGCAAATCATAGGCTTTAAGCACCATGTTTTGCACGGCCGGGTCGGCCTGCTGCGCAAACAGACACAACGCTTTGGCCTCTTGGGCGGACGGAGCGTCCCAGTCCTTGGGGAAAGATTTCAATTCCACCGTTTCTTCCCCGTCATCGGCCGCTTCTTTGCCTTCCAGCCAGCGGGCGGCGCGGTCAAAACGTTCCGCAGCCTGAGCCAGCGCTTTTTCCACCACGCGCGGTTTCTTGCCCTTTTCCAAGAACGCCCCGGCCAACTCCCGCGCCTGTACGGCGCGCTCCCGGCACACCCCAGACAGCAAATCCCGCCTGGCGAAATAATCGTAGCGGTCCATTTTGCCGCTGCACATTTCCTTGGCGCACGCGCGCAAATCTTCCAGAGACACCTGGCCAAGCACTTCTTTCCACCGCAGGGCGCGCGGGGCGTTTTCCCCCAGTTCCTCATCCAGGAAACGGATCCATTGCGCGTCAAAAATTTTCTCGGCGCGGGGACCTTTGTCTATTTCCGCATTGGGAGTCAGGCCCGCTTCCAGCGGATACGCCCGCAAAATATCCGAGCAAAACCCGTGTATGGTGCCTATTTGGCTGCGGTCCATTTGGCCAAGCGCGGCTTCGGCGCGGGCCAAAATATCCGCTTCCGGCACGTTAAAATGATTCTTCAGAACGGAAAGCGTATCATCCGTCCCTCCTTCGCGTATGGCCCGCAGCAAAGACTGCAGTTTAAACACCAGACGGGTTTTAATCTCCGCGGCGGCTTTTTCGGTAAACGTCAGCGCCACCAAACCGGACGCAGGCACTCCCTGCGCAAGCAGCGCAAAGCACAGGCGGTCAATAAGCAGCGTGGTTTTGCCCGTGCCCGCTCCCGCCTCCACAACCATATTGACGCCCAACAGCGTGCGCACCCGGGCGCGGTCTTCGGTCAGCGCGGTCATTGTTTGGCCTCCTCCAGCATACGAAACTGCGGCGAATGTTTGGCCCTGAGCAAAGGACGGAACGCATCTTTGCGGCAAACGGCGGCGTAAGGGCAGTATTGGCAATGTTCGCCCGGACTGATAAAAAAACGGCCCTTGCGTACCAGCGACACCAACAGTTCCAAAAACCCGTCCGCACGTTCTTTTACGCTGTCAAACCCTTCTTGGCTCAGCTCTTGGCGTTCGTAGCCTTTGTTTATACTGAGCAGAGCCGCACCGTCGGGTTTCAGCCCGCGCGTCTGCGTTTGCTGCTGGGCCAAAATCAAATAAATAAACGGCTGTAAAATCACTTTTTTAAACATGTCCGCGGCCAAGTCTTTCCCCCCGCGTTTGCCGGATTTATAATCCAAAACGCGGAACGTGCCGGAAGACGCGTCCACGTCTATGCGGTCTATAATGCCTTTGAGTTTCATCTTCTCAGCGGATGGAAGGGAATAAATTTTTTCAAACTGGGTTTCAAACACGGAAGGGACAAAAGCCCCCAAATGCCGCGCGTCTTCTATGGCAAAATCGGTCAGTTTGTCCCGGATATCCTGCAAAATCAACTGCCAAATCACGGGGTAAATGCCAAAACGTTTATAGCTTTTTTCATCATAACGGGCCGCCACGCTGCGCTCCATGCGCTCTTTCAGCGCGCTGTCAAACAACTCCCCCGCCAGTCCTTCCCGGTATAAATGCCCGTAATAATCCATCAGGATTTCGTGATACGCCGTTCCGCGCGCGTCCGCGGCCAGTTCCGAACGGCTGAGAATTTCGTCTTTTTCTTTCAGTCCCACGCCTTTGGCCAAGAAATATTTCATCGGACAGCGGGCCAAGTCCTGCAAAGCCGAAGGAGAAAAGCCGGAAGCGTTTTGCGCGGCAAAAATTTCTTCTCCGCAGCCGACCATTCCGTCCCGGTCCGTCAATTCTCCGCCGCAGGAAAGCCGCCGCGCCGCCTCCAGCGCTTCCGCCTGTTCCGGGGAACAAAGGCCTTCTCTCTCAAAAACAGATGCCTCTGCGCCGCGGGCGGCCAACAACAGAGAAATTTCTTTGGCGTTGAGCAAAACCGCGTCCGTCTCTTTCAACCGCTCGGACATCCGTCCGCTCACGCGCCGCACGTCCGGTCCGTTCAAATCCAACCGCGCCGCGCGCGCCAGCTCCGCCAAATAGCCCGACGGCACCAGCGGTTTTCCTTCCGCGTCCGCACGCGAAAAAGAAAAATATGCGCGGGACGAAGCGGCGCAAACCGCGCAAAAGAAAAGCAGTCTTTCTTCTTCAAAACGTTCCGCCTTCTGGTTCAGCCAAAAGCCCAGCTGATCGCGCAAAACGCGGCGGTAATAATCTTTCAATACGGGGTCTTCCCGGATGATTTGCGGAAAAGATTTCTCGTTCATTCCCAGAACGAACACCGCTTTAAAACGCAAACCGCGCAAATTCAGCGCGTCCAGCGCGCTCACTCCGGCGGAAATGTGGCTGACGCGGTGCAAACGGACGGCCTGCAAAGCGGCGGACAACTCGTCCGGGAATTCCCCTTCTTCCGCGCGGTCGGCGACCGCCTGACGGCGGGCAAACCCCTCCAAACTGCGGGCCACCGCGTCCCAAACGGCAAGGTCTCCGGCGGAAAAAGCGGTTTGGTCCGTGTTATCCTGCAAAAATTTCTTGGCGGCCTGCGCCAATTCGTTCCAAGGGAGCGGTTTGCCCAGAAATTCCGACTTGCGCTTCACCTCCTCCATCCACGGCAAAAAATCCGGGTCATAAAACGGTAAATCGGGACGGACCAAATCCGTCCATTGGGCAAAATCCCTCTGCGCCAAAGACGCGTCAATGAGATAGCGCCAGTTGTTCTTTCGTTTGAAATACGGCGAAGAAACCACCGCCGCAACGTCCGAACGGTCAAAACCGCCGCGCGCCAGAGAAAACAAATTGATGATAAACACGCCCAAAGGCCGCGATGACAGCGGAAACTCAAAAGAAGCGTTCAGCGGCACCGCGTTTTGTTCAAACGCATCCGGCAAAAATAGTTTATAGGGGTCCAAAGAACGGGCGGTTAATGCCATATCCTCATAAGGCACGCCGTCTTGCTCGTGCAGGCGGAGCATTTCTTTGACGGCGGCGAACACTTCTCCTTCCGGGTTCGGTGCGGATATGACGCACAAACCGGGAGGAGTCCGCGGCGCGCTTTGTGCGGTAAATAAATTTTCCGCCGCGGTACCGGCGGCCAAAGATTCCCAGTCCTGCGCCAGTTCCCGCGCCTCCTCCGCCGCGCCCAAAATGTTGGCTTCAAAAAATTTTCTTCCGAAAGCAAAAGCCGGATGGGAGGAGTAAAGCCAAAACGCCGTCAAACGATAATGGGAACGCAGCGAATGAAACAATTCCAGCTGACGGCCGGTCAATTCATAAAATCCATACACCAATATTTCATGAAAAGAGGCCAGCCATCCGCTCTGCTGCGCGGCGCGCAACACGGAGGAGAAATATTCGTCATAGGAGCGGTATCCCGGCACATTGCCCGTCTGGGCCCGGTAAGCGCGGCTGACGTTTATCAGCCATTGCAAATGAACTTTTTCATTTTGCAAAACGGGATCGGCCGACGTTTGCAAGTGCTCTTCCAGCACGTCCGGGTCAGCCAGGCTGTCTCCCAAATCGCGCAAAGAAGCCTTTAGGGCGCTGACAAACCCCCGACCCGCGGGATAGCGGTCCAGACCCGGCTTTTCCAGCAGTTTTTTTAACAGAAAATCATGAAAATCATCTCCGGGAAGAAGCGGATCTTTCGCAAGGGGCGTTTCCCCGTCCAATTCTTCAGCCAAACGGCCCAGCGTCATAAAAAACACATTGCCGACGAAACCCGTTTTTTCCGCCAGCAATCGGCGCAAACGCTCCGCCACCCGCCCGGAAGGACACAACACCAACACGGCGCGCGCAGGCCCCGGCTGCAAAGAGGCCGCGTAAGAGACAAATTCCGATTCCAACGCCCCCGGGGGGCCGTAATAAACGCGCATAAAATGCTATAGTAGTAAAAAGAATTTATACATATTATGGCATTTTTGGCGCGTTTTGACGCGTCATACGAACAATCATGAAAACGCTTATTCTTATGCGCCACGGACAGGCCGAACTTTACGCCCAAACGGACGGAGAACGCGCGCTGACCGCGGCGGGCAGGCAAAAGGCAGCCCAAACGGCGCTCACGCTGCAAAAAGCGGCTTTACGGCCGGACCTGCTGTTGGCCAGCCCGCTCAAACGCTCCCAAGAAACGGCCCAAATTGCGGGAGAGGTTTTGAATGTTCCCGTCATTACCGCCCCGGAATTGGACGGCCGTTTAAGCGCCCAAGGCCTGCTGGAATTTGCCCGCGCGCAATTTGCCCGCGCAGACCGCGTCATGCTAGTAGGACACAACCCAAACGTCAGTTTGGCCGCCGGCGTTTTATACGGGGATTATTTCCCGTTTTCTGCCGGAGCGTACGCGGCGTTTGACTGGACGGAAGAAAAATCTCCCAAATTGATTTCCCGGAGCAAACATGACGGTATTTGACGGCGTTTTGTTGGGTCTTTTACAGGCGTTGGGCGAATTTCTGCCCATTTCCAGCTCCGCGCATTTGGTGCTGTTGCCGTTTTTCCGAGGGCAAGCCTATCAAGGCGTGACTTTTGATGTATTAATGCACGCGGCCACGCTGTTGGCGGTGCTGTTGTATTTTGCCAAAGATTGGACCTCTCTGATAAAAAACGGGCTGCTCCGCCCGCGCTCCAAAGAAGGGCAAACGCTGTGGCTGCTGGCGCTGGGCACCGTACCCGCCGCTTTAGCGGGAGTGCTGTTTAAAGACAAACTGGAAACTTTTTTCCGCGGGCCGCAGCCCATCGCCGCGTGCCTGATGATTTTTGCCGTCGTCCTCTGGCTGGCCGACCGAAAGGCGCAAACGCAGGAACACCGCGCGGAAATCAACTTAAAAAATATGCTCATTATCGGCTGTGCGCAGGCGCTGGCGCTGATGCCCGGGGTTTCCCGCTCCGGCATTACCATTACGGCGGCGTTGTTTCTGGGATTTACGCGCAGCCAGAGCGCAAGGATTTCCTTTCTGCTTTCCGCGCCCGTCATCGGCGGCGCGGCCGTGCTGGAAACGGCTCATTTAAGTTGGGCGGACGTGACCGCGCCGGTGGTGTGGGGCTTTGTCAGCGCGTTTGCGGGAGCATGGCTTGTCATCGGCGGTTTGATGAAATACATCAAAACGCACAGCTTCAACGTATTCGTCGTTTACCGTCTGCTATTGGGAGCGGCGATTTTCATTTGGTGCTGGCACGCGCGCTAAACGCAGATTTTATATAATAAAAAAACATCTTTAAGGAGGATATCTATGAGTTATTTGCTGGCGTTTTGTCTGGCCCTGTGCTGGGGAACCGCGTTCTGGGCCACCAAGAACATCGTTGACGTCATTCCGCCGTACTGGGGAACTTTTTTCCGCGTTTTGGCCGGTTTGTTGTTCTTCGCCGTTCTGTATGCGGTACAGCGCAAAAGCGTACGCATCCCGCTTAAACAAATCTGGCGGCCTTGGACCATCGGCTTTTTGATTTTATTATTCCCTTTCGCCGCAATCTCCTGGAGCCAGCGTTTTGTAGCTCCCACCATCGGCGGTATTTTTAACGGAACCGTCCCCATATGGTCGTTCATCGCCGGCGCGGTGCTGCTTAAAGGGGTGGACCGCTTTACCTGGCGGCGCGCGGCGGGCGTGCTGATCGGTCTGGCCGGATTATTGACCATTATGTGGCCGTCCTTGACGCTGGGTTCCGACCCGTGGGCCTTGTACGGATGCTTGGGATTTTTGCTGATGGCGTGGTCGTACAGTTTGGGCAACGTACTGACAAAAAAAATTATGGTGGACGATCACAGCGCCACTATTGAAGCCAATACCTTCCATCAATACGTTTTTTCCGCTGTTATTTTGCTGCTTGTGGCGCTGTGTCTGGAACCGACGCCGGCCGTCTCCGTCTTTTCCGCCAAAGTGATTATCTCCATTATCTGCGCGGGCGTATTTTCTTCCGCCGTGGCCTTTCTGCTGATGATTGCTTTGATCAAACGCTGGGGCGCCACGCGCATGGCTTCCGTCACGTATTTTGTGCCGGTGGTGGCCATGGGAAGCGACATGATTGCCTTCGGCCGTATGCCCGGCGTAAATGAAATCATCGGTCTGTGTATTATTTTTGTGAGTTTGTTCTTGATTCAAAAACCGGTGGAAGCAAAATAATCATCTGAGCTTAAAGTTCAAAGAGGTGTTACCTATGCCGATTTTATCGGCGCCGTGTTGCAAGCTCTTGGCATAAATGCAACAATAGATAGCGCACTTGTAGATATCCTTGAGATGGCATATACCGGTGATAGCAATCATGAGTTCATCTCGGACCTGATGATTGCAGCACTTAGCTGGTTGTTTGTTGACACACATGGTAATGTATGTGCTAAGTCAATGGTCGCCGCGGCGCGTGGTGACATCAAAGCAACGTTAACGGATGGAGACCAAATCATAAGTGTAGATGCCGAGCAAAGCATTAACACAGATTTCGATGGCGCATCAGTTGTGGCTAATATCCCGTATGAAAGTGAAGAAGTAACGCTGGTTGAGGCGAAAGCTACAAAGTGTATTGTAGGTAACGAAACGCATAAGCCTATGTACTCTGCTGTGACACCCATTGTACGTATTGTGAAGGGCTTCATTGTTGGAGAATCTGATGTGCATGTTAGCGGCGTCGCCGCTTCCCAGGATGCCGTGACAATAACTACAACCAATGATGAGACTGAAGAGAAAGAAGTTGATATTGTAGTTACAGGAACGACAATTAAAACCACACCTGTGTACACCATAGACGAAGGAGAAAGCCTTCTTGAGGTAGACAGTAACTATGTTCAGAGTAAGGCTAGAGCGAACGAGATTTATAAGGTGCTTAGAAAGATTGTAGAAAGTAAGATGCCTTATATAACTGTTGAGATTAAAGGTAACCCAACGTTAGAGGTTGGAGATAAGATTAAGATTGAAAGTGTCAAGTACAATCTTGACTTTACTGGTTTGATTGTGAGCAATGAAACCACCTATACAGGTGGAATGCATGGTACACT
>CAMGSK010000026.1 GCA_946061795.1 uncultured Elusimicrobium sp. | reverse complement strand
TATGCCGACTGCATCGGCTTGGTGTTCCAAATCGTGGACGATATTTTGGACGTGACGGCGTCGGCCAAACAGTTGGGCAAATCCAACAGCGACGCGCAAAACGGCAAACTGACTTTTGTCAGCCTGTACGGTTTGGAAGGCAGCCGCAAACACGCGCAGCTGCTCATCGCCAAAGCGCAAAAAGCGTTGGACAAACTGAAAAACGTCAAACGCAAAAATCTGGCTCCGTTGTACGGCATGGCGGAATTTTTCAAAACCCGGACGTATTAAGGAGCGCGCATGAAAGTATTGCCCACCGTCAAAACTCCCGCCGATTTGCGCAACATCAAAAGAGAACTGCTGCCCGAATTGTGCCGGGAAATCCGCGAGGAAATCATCCGCACCACCAGCAAAAACGGCGGTCATTTGGGCTCCAGTTTAGGCGCGGTGGAGATTATCACCGCCCTGCACTATGTGTTTGACACCCCCAAAGATAAGCTGGTGTTTGACACCGGCCATCAGGCATACGCCCACAAACTGCTCACGGGCCGGCAAGGCAAATTTCACACTATCCGTCAAAAGGGAGGACTGAGCGGCTTCCCCAAACGCAGTGAAAGCAAATACGACGAATTCGGCGTGGGCCACGCCAGCACGGCATTGTCGGCCGCGTTGGGCATGGCCATTGCGCGCGACCAAAAGAAATCCGACGCCAAAGTCGTCGCGCTGGTGGCCGACGGCGCACTGACCGGAGGCATGGCCTACGAAGCCATGCAAAACGCCGGACTTTTGGCCACGGACATGTTGGTCATTTTAAACGACAACCAGATGTTTATTTCCAAACGCGTCGGCGCGCTGGGGCAGTTTTTGACCAAGCTGCTGACCAAAAAATACGTACAGCTGGCGGAAGAAAAAGCCACCAATTTTTTAAAACGTTTTGACGAATTGGGCAACAACGCCGCCAAACTGGCCAAACGCGCACGCTCCATTTTGTTCCCAGGGACGATTTTTGAAGAAATGGGATTTCGCTATTTCGGGCCCGTCAACGGCAACGACATAGACGCAATGATTGACGTACTGGAAAACGTCAAAAACGTCAAAGGCCCCGTTTTGCTGCACGTCGTCACCAAAAAAGGAAAAGGCTATGCTCCCGCCGAGGAAAAACCGACTAAGTTCCACGGCGTCGGCATTTTTGACGCCGACACCGGCGATACCATCGGCAAAAGCGACCGCATTACGTTTACCAAAGCGTTTTCCGACGCCATGATGAAACTGGCCAAATCCGACAAACGAATCAACGCCATTACCGCCGCCATGCCGGAAGGAACGGGACTGGCCGAATTCCGACAGACTTATCCGGAACGTTTTTTTGACGTAGGCATCGCCGAAGAACATGCGGCCACCTTCGCCGCCGGATTGGCCGCGGAAGGACTGGTTCCCGTTGTGGCGGTCTATTCTTCCTTTGCACAGCGCTGCTATGACCAAATCGTGCATGATGTGGCGTTGCAGAATCTGCCCGTCATATTCGCTCTGGACCGCGCGGGGCTGGTGGGAGAAGACGGTCCCACACATCACGGCGCATACGATTTGAGCTTTCTGCGCAGTACGCCAAACTTGATCATCGCCGCACCGGCCGATGAAAACGAATTGGGCCATATGCTTAAAACCGCCGTGGAAGAACGGAAACCTTTTGTCCTGCGTTATCCGCGCGGAGCGGGTTTTAACGTTCCGGCGGACCAGGAACTTAAAACTCTGCCCGTCGGCAAGGGCATATGGCTGAAAAAAGGAAAAGACTTGACCATAGCGGCTATAGGGAACATGGTGCATCCGGCGCTGGAAACGGCGGAACTTTTAAAAGAGAAGGGAGTGGACGCGGGCGTTATTAATGCACGTTTCGTCAAACCGCTGGATACGGATATTTTAAATGAAGCGTTAAAAAAATCCCCGCTCGTCGTCACCATGGAAGATAATGCGCTGTGCGGAGGTTTTGGTTCCGCCGCGGCGGAATACTTAACGCAGCAAAACAAACCCTTCCGTCTTTTGCGGTTGGGACTGCCTGATGAATTTGTAGAACACGGAAAAGCGGCGCTGCTGCATGAACAGCTGGGCTTGACGCCGCAACACATGGCCGAAAAAATTCTAAAATGGAGCAAATAACACCATGAAAAAATGTGCAAAAAAACAATCCGTTTCTTCCTCCGGACACAAAAGTTCCTATATCCGGGCCTATGAAGACGTTGATCTGCTGAATACGGCCTCTCTGCGCCCCGTGCGCATTCAGCTGGAAGTACTCAAACCCGAATTATATTTAAAAGCGCTCAATATTACGCAAACCGTCGTCTGTTTCGGCAGCGCGCGCGTCATGCCCGAAAAAGAAGCCAAAGCGCGCGTGGCGGCGGCCAAAAAGAACCTGGCCAAAAACCCCAACAACAAAGCCTTAAAAGAACGCCTCAGCGAAGCGGAGGGATTGTTGTCTCTGTCCAAATATTACGAAGTGGGCCGCGAATTTGCCAAATTGGTGGTTAAAAAAGGCAAAAACCGCTTTGCCGTCGTCACCGGCGGCGGGCCGGGCCTGATGGAAGCGGCCAACCGCGGCGCATTTGAAAACGGCGGCACCAGCATCGGGTTCAACATCACCCTGCCGCACGAGCAGTTCCCCAATCCATATATTTCAGACAATTTGGCCTTTTTGTTCCACTATTTCGCCATCCGCAAAATGCACTTGGTCATGCGCTCAAAAGCCATTGTGGTTTTGCCGGGCGGATACGGCACGTTTGACGAATTGTTTGAAATTCTGACGCTGATTAAAACCGGGAAAAAAGACGAAATCCCGGTGGTGCTCATCGGCAAAGAATTTTGGAACAGCGTGGTCAACTTTAAGGCGCTGGCCTCGTACGGCGTGATTGACAATGATGAAGCCCGCACCTGCCACATCGTAGATACTGCGCAGGAAGCATGGGACATTATCGCCAAACACTACAAAATAAAATAAATTCTTTATCCGTCAAAAAAGCCCCCGGGTCATAAGCGGGGGCTTTTATATTTTTACGCCGAAACAGCCCGCTTCTATTCCAAAGCGCATCCTGTCGAAGTCGCGCTCTTGCAGGCAAAATAACCGCGGCAATCCGCACCGGCACAGGAAATGCTGCTGACTTTTCCGCTTTTTAACGTATAAGTGACTTCCGCGTCGTCTTTTTTGGAATAAAGCGCAAAAGTAGCCACCGGTTCGTTTCCAACAGCAGTATAAGTATCTATGACTTTATCTAAGTTCTTACTGCCTAGTTCAAAATATTTTAATTCCGGCATTTCTATATCCAGCGCGGTCAAATCTCTGGTATAGAGTTTTTCGCCCATATAATAAATATTTTCGGCGTTGGCCAGCGTGCGCCCGGCAATCATCGCCTCCGTTCCGCGAGCCTTCTGCACCGCTTTGGTGTATTGCGGCAGCGCAATGCTGGACAAAATACCGATAATGAGCACCACGACCAGCAGCTCAATCAACGTAAACCCTTGTTTTCCGTTCATATAGCCACCTCCCTGCACGAACTAAAACACTTTCAGAAAAATACGACAAAAAAGACCGCAGTCCAAAAACAAATTTGAATGCGATCTTTAATAGTTTAATCAAAAACGACAAAAAAGCAAATTTTGACAAACACAAGTTTTAATTTTGTGTTTGCTTGACGGCCTGCAACAAATCATCCGTATCAAAAGGTTTATACAAAACGCCGCAGGCGCCCAGCCTTTTGGCTTCTTCGGCAATACTGGCCTGTTTCAAGCCCGTCACCACCAATACTTTGACGGAAGGGTACTGCTTTTTAAGACGGGCCAACATGTCCAAGCCGTTCTCTTTCGGGAAAAATACGTCCAACAAAAGCAAATCCGGCGTTTTTTCCTGGAGTTTTTCAAACAAATCGGCGGAGTTTCCCGCTTCAAACAATACGTTGTATCCGGACGAATCCAACACGTTCCGAATGGCGGAACGCAAAATAACGGAGTCATCTACCAGCGCAATTTGCAACATACCTTCCCCTACTTAATATATTGGGCGACCAACTTTTCGCCAAAATCCAGCAATACCTGCGTGTCTTTTTTGGTGGCCGTCTCGGCATATACGCGCACCAAAGGTTCCGTACCCGACGGGCGCACAAGCAGCCATTCGTCGTTTTCAAAATACACTTTTAACCCGTCCAGCGTGGAAATTTCCGCCACTTTAAACGCTCCGATCTTTTTGGGCAGTTTTTTGCGCAGTTTTTCCACAAACGCCGCTTTGTCCACCGCTTTAGCGGCAGGCAAATCCCGCCGCAAATAGACGGACGCGCCGTACTCTTTGGCCACGGCTTCGCAGAGTTCGGAAGGTTTCTTTTTAGTGGAAGCCATAATTTCCAACCACATCAGCGCCACGGACAAGCCGTCCCGGTCCGAAGCTCCCCCCTTCCACGAATAACCGCCTGCTTCTTCCACGCCGAAAGCCACTTCTTCCAACCCCATGACTTCCGCCACGTTTTTAAATCCGACGGGCACTTCCTCGTACGGCAGGCCGCAGGCGCGGGCGATGCGTTTGGGCAGATATCCCATGGACACGGTCTGCACCACTTTGCCTTTCAATTTTTTGGTTTTGGTCAGATAGTCCAAAATCACCGCCGCCACCAAGCAGGGCGTAATATAGTTGCCTTTTTCGTCCAAAACGCCAAAACGGTCTCCGTCTCCGTCAAAAGCCACGCCGACAACGGCCTTTTTAGCCAAAACGGTTTTTTTCAAATCACCCAAATTTTTCAACGACGGATCCGGCTGCAGCCCGCGGAACGTGGGGTCATGTTCTTCATGAATGGCTGCAATTTTGTTGGACGGAAGCAGCTTCTCCAGCCACCCGGCCGCCGCGCCGTACATATAATCCACCGCAATCACCCCTTTCAGCGAGGCGATTTTTTTCAGATTGGCCGCAGAGGCTAAATATTTTTGATACAAATCCGTCAAATCTTTTTGTTCGGCTTTTTGTCCGTATAAAAACAAAACGGGATTGGCGTCCACAAATTGTTCTATTTCCTTGGTCTCGCGCGTAGCGGCGGAACGGCCGGCCACTTTGACTTTGATTCCGTTGTATTGCGCGGGATTATGGCTGGCCGTCACCATGATGCCCAGCCAAAACTTGCGCAACGTCAGCGCGCTGACCATAGGCGTGGGAACGGGCCGGTCGGAAAGAGTGACGTCAATTTTGTTGGAGCGCAAAATGCTGGCCACGTCCGCCGCGAATAAATCCGACATAAACCGGCGGTCATATCCCACAAACACCTTGGCCGTTCTTCCGCTTTCCTGTGCGGGAGCGTTTTCGTTGACGTAATCCGCCAGCGCCTGAGCGGCGCGGCGCACGTTTTCATACGTAAAATCCCAGGCGATTACGCCTCTCCAACCGTCGGTGCCAAACTTAATTTCAGCGGCCATAAAAGCCCTCCGTAAATAAATGAAAAAATCCGTTTCAATTTCCGCACACACCCGGAATAAACCCGCTCCGCGCGGTGTTTATTCCGTCTAAAAAGTGGAGGTGGGGGGATTCGCACCCCCGTCCGAACGCCCTAACAACTCAGGCCCTACAGGTTTAGCCGCGCTTGGTTAACCGCGGGGTAAGCGCACGGCGGCACCCCTGCGGTTTGTTCCGTTGGTCTTAAGCGCAAAAGGACGAAACGCGCCCGTTGCGCCGCATTTCACATGATGACTGCCTTGCCTTGGCGTGTGAAAAGCGTCAAAGCGGCAGTGGACTAAGCGTTAGCCCAAGCGACTTGATTGTCGTTAGTTATTTTTTTGGCCCTGTTTTAGCCGGCCTGGCCAACCGGCACCTGCTCCCGAGTCATAACAGACACCCGTCGAATCTATTACACCCCCGTAAATTGCACGGAAATTGTCAAAGACCACCCGGCTTTCCTGCCGAAGTAAGGTATTATATTGTATCATTTTCTTATACCAATTTTACGCCGCGCGCACAATACGCGCCAGGAAATTTCATGTACGTGACCACCAAACCCACCGTATATCTGATAGACGGACTAAACTTAGTACGCAGCTTTCTGTGGCAGTTCGCCCGGACGGAAGAAGACGTGACCGCGGAATTTTTGGACTTTATGGAAGCCGTCTCCTGCGACGAGAAATACTGCATGCACGAATACCGCGTGGTGTTTGACGGAGCTTACCGGCCCGTCGGCCCGCTCTACCGCGCGGGGGTGCACGTCATCTTTTCCGAAGAAGCCAGCGCCGATGATTATATTTTCCAAGAGGCAGCCTATCTGAGCCAATCCGGCGCGCGCGTCATAGCAGTCACGTCGGACCGGGACTTGCAGGCCCGTTTAAAAGAGGTAGGAGTCAAAGCTTTGTTTTGCCAGAAATTTTACCGTTCGCTCCACCTCTCCTCCCGCTGAAGGTTTCCGTTTTGTAAGCGGCCGTGCGGCCGCGCTTTTTTTTTGTTAAAATGAATGTAAAGGGCTGGTGGCGGAACCGGTAGACGCGACAGACTTAAAATCTGTTGGCCGCAAGGCCGTGGGGGTTCGAGTCCCCCCCTGCCCACTCTTTTTAATTCCAAACGTCCGAAAGGAGACGATATGCTGGAAGATTTGCAAAGAACGCTGGGTAAAGTTTTTGGGTGGATATTCACCGTGCATTCTACGGGAATGCGCTTTTTTTCCGTCGCATTGATTTTTGCGGTGCTGTTTTTGCTGTTGGGATGGCGCGTCCTGGGAGGCTTGTTCATTTTAGTGGCCTGCTTCTGCGCGTTTTTCTTCCGCATTCCGAAAGTAAACGCCCAGTTTTCTGAAGATGAAATCGCCTGCCCGGCCGACGGCACCGTACTGAGCGTAAAAACGGAAGACGACCCCAACTCCGTCGTCGTGCGTATTTTTCTCTCCATTTTTGACCCGCACGCCCAGCGCAGCACACTGGACGGCGTGGTGGGAGAAATTTTCTATCACAAAGGCGAATTTCTGTTTGCCAACAATCCCGACGCCGCCAGCAAAAACGAACGCAACCTCATCCAGATTTACAAAAAAGACAGTGACCGTTTCGCCCATGTGGAACAGCTGACCGGCGCCATTGCGCGCCGTATTGAATGCTGGGTCAAACCGGGACAGGAACTCAAAAAAGGCCAACTCATCGGTTTGGTGCGTTTCGGCAGCCAAGTGGCCGTCTATATGCCCAAAGACGCGGTACGCGTCGTCGTCAAAGAAGGCCAAAAAGTACAGGCGGGCAACACCGTGCTTGCCTTATGGAAATGAATATGAACGAAGAAAACAAAGCCGTCAACAAACTCAAAAAAACCGGCGCGGCCGCGGCTCCGTCTCTTTTTACGCTGGGCAACTTAGCTTGCGGTTTTTTCTCTATTTTGGCGGCCAGCCAAGGGCAGTTCGGCAAGGCCGGATGGCTGATTCTCATCGCTATGGTGTTTGATATGTTTGACGGACGCGTTGCCCGCATGTTGGGCAGCGAAAGCAACTTCGGCATAGAAATGGACTCTTTGGCCGACGCCGTTTCTTTTTGCACGGCCCCGGCATTTCTGATGTACTTTTTCGTGCTTCACCAATATCCGCTGTGGGGCGCGCCGATTGCCTGCGTTTATGCGTGTTTCGGCGTATTGCGTCTGGCCAAATTTAACGCCATGGCCTACGCGGGAGAAGGATCTAAAAAATATTTCTGCGGGCTGCCCACGCCGGCCAGCGCGGCCATTTTGGCTTCATTCGCCATTTCCTACAGCATCATGGAAAGCAACATGGGCGGCCACAATTTGCACATCATGACCGTCTATTTACCGCATATTTACAACTTTGTGGCCATCGCCATGGTCATTCTGGCGGTACTGATGGTTTCCAACGTGCCGTATGCCGCTTTTAAAGCCAAACGCGAGAAAAAGATGAGCGTGTGGTTTATGCTGCTCATCGTTGCGCTGGTGGTGCTCTTGGTGCGCTACCCGCAAGACGTGATTTTTATCGTCATGACCATTTACGTGTTGTTTGGGTTGCTGGCGGTGCTGTACCGGGCGTTCAAAGGCATTAAAATTCAAAAATAACGTTCTGTTTTCCTGCCCGCGCCCTTCTCTTAGCGGCGCGGGCTTTTTTATTCCCGGAACAAATTGCTACAATAAAACCAAAAGGAGCCGCACCGTGAAAACATCGCTTCAAAATTTTGACAAAGCCGTCGCCTTGGAAACGCAAACTCCCACGCTGATCGGCATAGACGAGGCAGGCAGAGGGCCGCTGGCGGGCCCCGTGGTGGCCTGTGCGTGTTTCATTCCGTCCAACCTCTATCAATATTTTGAAGACGTAAACGACAGCAAAAAGCTGACTCCCAAAAAACGCGATGACATCTTTGAACGCGTCAACCGCCTGGGCGTATTGTACGGGGTAGGCTTTTCTTCCGCGCAAGAAATTGACCGGCTGAACATTTTGCAGGCCACGTTCCTGGCTATGCGCCGCGCCGCACGCAAATTTTATGCTCTGCCCAACCCGTTTGCCCTGGTGGACGGCCCACATCCGATAACGGACTTTCCGCTGCGCCAGCGCCCGGTGGTGGACGGGGACGCCAAATCATTAAACATCGCCGCGGCCAGTATTGTGGCCAAAGTGCTCCGGGACCGTTATATGGACGTGATAGACAAACTTTACCCGCAATACGGCTTCGCCGCGCACAAAGGCTACGGCACGCCCAAACATCTCGCCGCCGTAAACGCCCACGGCCCCTGCCGGGAACACCGCAAAACATTCTCCCCCATTCATCGGTTTTTTGAACCGACACTTTTCCCGTGAACACTCTTCAAAGCGGCGCCATGGGCGAGAGCGCGGCTTGTGATTTTTTACAAAAACTCGGCTATCAAATCCTTTGCCGCAATTACCGCAAACCCTGCGGAGAAATAGACGTGGTGGCTCTGGACGGGAAAACGCTGGTCTTTGCCGAAGTGAAAAAGCGCGCCAGCAACGCTTTCGGAGGGCCGCTTCTGGCGGTCACCGCCGCCAAACAACGCAAAATCGCGCAGACCGCACAATGGTACATTGCGGAAAACTCCCCCAAATTTGATAGTATAAGATTTGACGTGATATGCCTGCTGGGCACGGAAATAACGCATATTCCCAACGCGTTTTCCCCCCGGCGGAGCACCTTATGAACGGAGGCCGTATGACCCAATTGCAGCAAGTCAAAAAAGCCGTCGCATTCATCAACAAAAAAACCAAAAATTTCAAACCGGAAATCGCCTTGATCACCGGATCGGGCCTGGCGGGATCCATTCCCCCGCTGGAAAAAAAGATTGTGATTTCTTACGCCGACATCCCCGGCTTTTTGCGCAGCACCGTACCGGGCCACAGCGGCAATCTGATTTTCGGCGTATATAAAGGCAAAAAGCTCATGGTCATGCAGGGCCGCTTCCACTATTACGAAGGCCACCCGATGAAAGATTTGGCCGTTTCCGTGCGCACCATGTTTATGCTGGGCGTGGAAAAACTCATCGTCTCCGCGGCGGTGGGATCGCTGGATCTGAAACTCAAACCGGGCTCTCTGTGCGTGCTTAACGACCACATCAATTTTATGTGCAACAACCCGCTCATCGGCAATCACGACGACGCTTTCGGCCCCATGTTTTTTGACATGAGTGAAGGCTACGACAAAGCGTTGCGCAAAGCCGCGATGGACGCTTGCAAAAAGCTGAAAATCAACGCCAAAGAAGGCACGTATCTGGCCTGCACCGGCCCGAACTTTGAAACGCCGGCCGAAATCCGCGCGTTCAAAACGCTGGGAGCCACGGTGGTGGGTATGAGCGTGGTGCCGGAAGTGCTGGTCGCGCGCCAGTGCGGCATCAAAGTAATGGGACTGGCGTGGGTGAGCAACATGGCCTGCGGCATTGCCAAAGAAGCGCTGTCCCACGCGCAAACCATCCGCGAGACGAAAAAAATAGAAGGCAAATTCAAAGACTTGCTGGAAGCCGTACTGCCCAAAATCTAATAAGAACAAAAGGCCCCGCGGCGCAAACCGCGGGGCCGGTTTGACATGTCCAAAGATATCATCCGCCTGGGGAAAGAAACGCTGGTTTACGGTACGTCCACGGTTTTCGCGCGGCTGCTGAACTTTTGTTTGGTTCCCTTTTACACGTATTATCTGGCCACCGCCGATTACGGCGTAGTGGCGACGGTGTTTGCGCTCATCGCCCTGCTCAATGTCGTGTTTCTGTTCGGCATGGACCAAAGCTACCTTCGTTTTGCCAGCGAAGCGGAAAACAAAACGGAAGTGTTCCGCCACTGCTTTTACGGCCTGCTCTGCTACGGCACGCTGCTGGCCGTACTGATGTACGTTTTTTCCGGTCCGCTTTCCCGGTTGGCCGGCATCGGGCAGGCGCATGTGCATTTGCTTCATTTGTCCGTATTTATTCTGTTGCTGGACATGCTGAACATGATTCCTTTTACCAAGCTGCGGCTGCAGCGGCGCGCCTGGTATTTTGCCGGAGTGCGGACGGCGTCCATCATCGTCAATGTGGCGGGGAACGTGATTTGTATCGCCGTTCTGCATTTGGGGGTGGCGTCTATTTTTTGGGCCAACATTTTTGCTTCGCTGGCGTCTCTCTTGCTGCTTTCTCCCGTTTTATGGGAGGAACTGTGCCGGGGAGAAACGTGCAAATTTAACTGGTCTCTTCATAAGCAAATGCTCAAATTCGCCTGGCCGTTTGTGCCGGCGGGACTTGCCAGCCTGCTGGTCAGCGTCATAGACAAACCCATTTTGGTGCAACTGGTCGGTCTGTCGGAAGTGGGCGTTTATCAGGCAAATTTTAAAATCGGCGTTTTTATGATGCTCATCGTATCCATGTTTGACCAAGCGTGGAGGCCTTTCTTTCTTTCGCACGCAAAAGATCCGAACGCCAAACAAATTTTCTCCCGGGTACTGACGTGCTTTACCGCGCTGGCGGGCTGGGTGCTGCTGGGACTGGTGTTCCTCATGCCGGATATCATTCAAGGAAACCTGTTTGGTTCTTTTCATCTAATCGCGCCGCAATATTGGGGCGGGCTGAATGTCATTTCCCCCGTTTTGCTGGGATATTTCTTTTACGGATTATACATCAATTTTATGGTGGGGCCCGTTTTGACCAAGCGCACGCGCGTACTCATGTGGATTACGCTTTTGGGCGCACTTACCAGCATTACGACCAATCTGCTGCTGGTGCCGCACGCGGGCATAGTGGGAGCGGGCTGGGCGGTGGCCGCCAGCTACTTCGTCATGGCGTGCGCCTTGTTTATTTTCACCCAAAAAGTATATACTGTTCCTTATCAATACGCCAAGCTGGCGGCGCTGTTTTTATTGGGTGCGGCTATGGCGGGTGCCGTATGGACCGCGGACGGGAATTGGACGAACGGAAACATTTTAGGTTTTAAAATTATTTTGTTGTGCGCATACCCGCTTCTGGCGTGGGCAATTATCCGCCCCGGCGGGACGCGCGCAAGGAGGAGCTGAGATGAAATCCAGAGTAAAGGACGCCAAACTGCGTCACAAAAACGGCTATAACTGCTCCCAGGCGGTGGCCTGCACTTACTGTGACTTGCTGGGTATGGACGAGAAAACCGCTTTCCGCGCGGTGGAAGCTTTTGGTTTGGGGATGGTCAAACGCTATGAAACCTGCGGCTCCGTTTGTGCCATGATGATGCTGGCCGGGCTGAAAAACAGCGACGGCAACATGCATCAGCCCGCCACCAAAATGGCCACGTTTGATTTGGCGCGCTCCATGACGCGTAAATTTGAAGAGTACAACGGATCCTGCATCTGCGCCGATTTGCGCGGCACCGACGGCGTGACCGACCGTCTGCGTTCCTGCCGCGGCTGCGTGGCCGACTGCGCGCGCATTGTGGAGGATTTCCTGTTCCCCGGCCAATTTGAACCCTACGAGCCCAGAACGCCGGAGGAAGAATAATATGAAAGTCTGCATGATTTTAACCAACGGATTTGAAGAAATGGAGGCCCTAGGCACCTATGCGCTGCTGCGCAGAGGCGGGCTGGAGGTGGACGTGTACAGCCTGCGCGGAGAACGGGCCGAAGGCCGCTTCGGCCTGACCTGTTGCGCCTTAAAACCTTTCGCCGAATTTAAAGACGAAGGCTACTCCGCCGTTATTTTGCCGGGCGGACCGCAATATAAAGAATTGGAAGCTGACCCGGGCGTACAACAAATCCTGCGTGATTTTGATGACACGGACCGTTTTCTCTGCGCTATCTGCGCCGGACCGACCATTTTAGGCCGGGCGGGGTATTTGAAAGGGAAAAAATATACCTGCTTTACCGCCATGAACGAAAATTTCGGTGGAACCTACACCGGGAAATATGCAGAAACGGACGGCAAAATCATCACCGGAAAAAGTGCGGCGGCCACAATGGAGTTCGCCTTTGCCATATTGGAAACCTTGCTTGGCCAAGAGACGGCGGACAAAGTGAAAAAAGACATTTATTACCAAAAATAAATGCCCACCGCAGAAATAAAACCGTTTACATAGAATCTGCCCCGCTTAAAAGCGGGGCAGATTCTGTTAAAACTTACTTTGATTTTTCTTCCGGCGTCGTAGTTTCCGGCGCGCCGTCATTGGTGCACGAAGACGTCACAGAATCCACACCGCAGTATTCGGCGCAAATGGCTTTGTCATTCTCCGCCGCCGTACCAATCGTACACGTGACTACCGTACCCTGATACGGCCGGGACAAGCTGTACGTGTACTGCCCGCTGCCCACGCGCGTCGCCGTCACCTTCCCGGTAGCAAAAGCATCTTTGCCCGCATTGGCTTGGTCCAAGATGATGGCAAACCCGTTGGTGGTGCAAGCAGTGGCGAGCGTTTGATTCGCAGCCGTACCGCCTTTCGTGCAGAACACACCGGTGGCAATATTGGTCGGAGACACGTCCAAACCGGAGAACATCTTAGAATAGCTGTTCGTTTTCATATAGCGTCTCTGCTGTGCCTGCGCTACATTACCCAGCAATTGATCCGCTTCCGCAATGCGGGAGCGTTCCACCGCTTTAAAGTAAGCGGGCAAGGCCA